>QMYG01000049.1 GCA_003662535.1 Candidatus Bathyarchaeota archaeon | reverse complement strand
AGGCCCGTCCCAGTTATCAGCACGACAACCCTGTCGCTTGCGTCTACCACACCATCGTCTACCATCCGGGCAAGCGCCGCCAGCCCCACAACCCCGGAAGGCTCGGCGAAAATCCCCTCCGTAGACGCTAAAAGTTGCTGGGCCTGCAGGATTTCCTCGTCTGAAACAGCTATGGCTGCGCCCCCAGTCTCTCTTATGGCTTGTAGGCCCGCATCCGCATCCCAAGGGTAGGGGTCTGACAGGCCTGTTGCAACCGTTTCTGGGTTTTTCCAAGGTTTTATTTGCGTTGCGTCTAACCCCTGCTCATAAGCCCTGACGAAAGGCGGATTTCCAGTCGACTGCACCCCCACCAAACGTGGATACTCGCTTATCCAGCCCAGCTCCATGAAGTCCTTTAGGCCTTTCCACACGCCCGCCAGCAGGCAGGCGGCACCCACAGGCACGAAAATCCAGTCAGGCGTATCCCAGCCCAGCTGCTCCACAACCTCGTAGGATATCGTCTTCGGCCCCTCCACCTGATAAGGGTTGAAGGGACCAAAGCTCGGGCAGGGATACCAGCCGTAATGCCTTATCGCCAACCGTAGCATCTCCACAGTCGGGTCCACGCCCTCACGCAGCATCCTCACCCTATAAACCCTAGCACCGTAAAGCTGCAGCTGAGCCAGCTTCCCCGGCGAGGCCTCCTCGATGACGAAGGCGTAGCAGGCTAGGCCAGCCTTAGCCGAGTAGGCGGCTAGAGAGGCGGCTGCGTTCCCGCTCGAGGCGGTGCACACGGTCTTTGCCCCGATTTCCAATGCCTTAGAAACGCCGACTGTCATAGACCTGTCTTTAAAGGAGCCCGTCGGGTTCCTAGTCTCGTCCTTGAGGTATAGCTCCCTCAGTCCAAGACGGTCAGCTAGCCTCCCAGCCCTTATGAGGGGCGTGCCACCCTCCCCAAGAGAAACCACATTCCGCACGTCAACCACAGGCAAAAACTCAAAATACCTCCAAACACCGGGCGCCCTCTCCACAATCTTCTCCCTAGTTACGGCCCTAGACAAGGCGTCATAATCATAGTGGATGTCTAGGCGGCCCAAATCACCCCCATCACACAGGCATTTACCCTCATCAAGCCTGTAGACTGAGCCACACCTAGAACACCTAAGATACTCAACATAAGCCATAACATCACCAAGCCCACTACAACACCTCTAAAAATTTAAAATGTACATACACGAGGAAGATGGCCAATACGTTAACATTTCAAAACTTTCTTTTTTAATTTCCAAATGTGGCTTCACCCGCCTTTAGGAATGCTTCATCACCCCACTCCTTATTGGCCTTCACCTTAACGGGCTCAGGGATGACGATTCGTCCTTTCTTATCAATAACTACCACTCCTCCCACATTTTTACCGCAGTTCTGGAGGTTAAGGCTTCATATAAACTTTCTCACATAATATGTACACCTTTGCCCCTTTCACCTGCTGGGGCAAAGGTTAGCTAACTACCGTCTATATGCACATAAACACCTCGTCCTCCTATAAGCAACATTTTTAAGGAGTTGCATAGCTCGAATGAGAATTCGGCCATATTTTATCTAAATTCGGAGTGAACCTGTAATAATTTCGGTATTTTAGGACGTTATCGGCTTCCCTCATAGCGTTTAACCTCCACTTTATGAGCTTGACGTAGTCTGGGTCTATCTCCACTCCTATTGCCCTTCTTTTGAGTTGTTTGGCAACGACTAGTGTTGTTCCTGTGCCTGCGAATGGGTCGAATACTAGGTCTCCCGGCCTGGTAGACGATAGAATTATCCTTAATAGCAGTGCGACGGGAGACTGTTGGGTGTGTATCCTGCTCCCCTTCTCATCTCTTAGGGCTTCGTCCCCAGCGAAATAGCCGGAAGTCAGCTCCTTGATGTCGTCCCAGACATCGGTAACGTAAATTCCTGTTGGGCGTTTGTATTTGTAGTTTGGGCGGAGCGGGTAGTCTATGCGTAGCTTGTTGAAAACTCTGGGTTTTTCACCCTTAGTTGCGAAGATTATCACCTGATATTGTTTTCCGAATCTGAAGTCGCATGGAACCGCTGAGGTGAACTTTTTCCATATAATGAGGTTCTGGAACGTCCATCCCGTTTCCTCTAAGACCTTCATCATCCAGCCGACATTCTTCTCCCTCTGCATGAAGTATATCGCACCGCCATCAGCCGTTGCCTTGTAGATGAGGCCTATAACTTCCTTCAGCCACCCCCAATAGATTTCGGGGTGTTGCTCGTCGTCAAAATACCTGTAGTTTTTCCCCTGATTAAATGGTGGGTCGAGGAAAGTTAGATGGACATCGCTTAGAGCCTCTTGCCTAAGAAATTCTAGGCAGTCCATGCAGTAAACCTTAACCGTTTTACCGCTCATCTTCATTTTAATTTAGCAGTGCCGATTGTTAATAAGGGTTTTAACCAATTATTTAATAAATAGCTTTACTCGGATTTTTCGCCGAAGCATATAGATTCGAGTCTCGCAACCTCGTCCTCCCAGAACCTTACGTCTTTAAGCAGTCGATTTGCCATTTGTCTGCGTTTTAGGGCTTCGTCTACCATCCCTAAAGCTTGAAATTCCTCAGCATCTCTCTCCAACTCTCTCATGAGAATTTTGTAGCTTATGATATAATTTCTTGCAGTTTGTAGAGCTTTATACTCCTCCGGCGTGCATTTAAGTCTCCTTTTCTCGCCCAAGCCAATCACTATTATTCTTAGTTGGCTTGGTCGTGTAAAAGTGTTTAGGTTGGGAGTTTTCCCATCCTTGCCAGTTCTTCTGCTTGTTTTTGTAGTTGTAGCTTTTCTAGGGTTTCTCTTTTTGGTATTCCTGTTTTTTTGTCCCATCCTCTTAGGTCGTAGTATTCGTCTAGCATTATGTCTAGGTTTACTGTTTGTCCTTTTCCTGGGCCTTGTGGCATTGGCTCCTTTGTGAAGCGTTCTGGGAGCCTGTCGTCCTTGCGTGTTATGCCTTCTCTGACGTTGAAGCACCTCTCTAGGTTTACTATGCGTTCTCCGATGCGTAGCAGCTCGTCTACCTTCCCGAAGGCGTCCTCGCCTGTTACCGCCGGCAGAACCCTTGCGAAGTCCTCCACCCAGTAGATTGGGGGCCAGGAAACCGTGTACCAGCAGACGATGAGCGTGTCCCTCAGGGCGTAGACGTCCTCCGTCGTCTTCACAGCTAGAGCCTTCCACTTCTCCGAGTAGGGGTTGCAGATTTCTGGCAGCTTGTCCCTGCCCCACCTCTCTGCGGCTATCTCCTCGTAGCCCAGCTGGTCTACCGTTACTAGGCCTCTGAGGTGGTCTGCTCCGCGGCTGGCGACTGCGTGGCTCAGCCCTATGGAGCGGTGGGTTCTCCCGTCTTGGCCCGAGACCTCCATGCCCTTCACGTGCAGAGCGTAGTATTCTGCTCCCCTGCCGATTTTTTCTGCGGCTCTCTTCACGCCTTCTGCTAGGAGGTTTCCTATTCCTTCACGTTTTGCGATTTTGTGTATTAGCTCTATGAATGCTTCGTGGTTTCCCCACTTTAGGTCTAGTCCGTCTACCTCCTCCCTGCTGACTATGCCTTTTTCTACGCATTCTGTGAGGAAGGCTATGGTGCAGCCTGTGGATATTGCGTCTAGGCCGTATTGGTTGCAGAGGTAGTTGGCGTAGAGGATGGAGGGGAAGTTGTCGTTTCCGAGGTTGGAGCCGAAGGAGTAGATTGCCTCGTATTCTGGCCCTTCGGACGTGACGACGTAGGGTTCTTGGGTTGATTTGTAGACTTTCTTGCACCTCGTCCTGCAGGCGAAGCAGGCCCTCGTCCTGACCCAGTAGCGCTCCTTCAGGGTTTCAGCCATGAGGTTTTCAGCCCCGTCGAAGACCCCTGTCCAGTGGTTCTTCGTCGGCAGCTCCCCTATAGACTGCTTATAAGCCACTAAGAGTGGAGTTCCGTATTCTGCGAGCGCCTGCGCCTGTGGGTGCTCCACTCCGCGCTGGTGGGCTTCCTGCATGATCTCCATGAACTGCTCGAACCTAGCGACCTCGACGGAGCCGTGTCCACGAACGACCAGAGCCTTTAGGCGTTTGCTGCCCCAGACGGCCCCCATGCCCGTTCTGCCGTGCGCCCTGTGGTAGTCGCTGATGACGGCGGCGAAGCGCACGAGTTTTTCTCCAGCTGGGCCGATGCACGCCACGTGGGCGTTCAGGTCTGTCTCACGCTTAAGCTCGTCCACAGCTTCGTGAACCATCAAGCCCCAGAAATCGCCAGCTGGAAGAATCTCTATGCGGCCATCGTTCAGGTAGAGGTAGACGGGCTCGGGGCTTCTCCCCTCAATCACGAGGAAGTCGAAGCCAGCATACTTAATCTCCGGCCCTAAATGCCCACCAGCGTGGGACTCACCCCAAATACCAGTTAGGGGCGACTTAGCAGCCATCATATACCTGCCGGCGGTGGGCCAGGCTGTTCCAGTTACTGGGCCTGTAGCTATGACTAGGCGGTTTTCTGGTGAGAGCGGGTCTACCTCTGGCCCGACCTCGTCCCAGAGGATGCGGGCTGCGAAGCCGCTTCCGCCGATGAACGCCCTAGCTAGGCTCTTAGGTGTGGGTTTTATGCATACTGTTCCGTTTGTCAGGTTTATTCTGGCGTATTTCCCAACATAGCCGTAATAACGCATATCTATCCGCCCCCTACGGGTGGAAAGATGTCCAGAATGTCGCCCTGTTTTAGGGCTAGTTGGGCTTCTCTCGGGTAGGAGATGCGTCTACCATTTACGAGGATGTTGTAGAAGGGTCTTAGACGCCCGGTCTCCTCGTCTAGGAGCTTGCCCTTCAGGTGGCTTCCAAACCTCTCCAAGAGCCTCGTTAGGGCCTCTGAAACTGTGGAGGCCTCTACTTCAACCTCCCTCGTGCCAGCCGCCTCACGCAGAATCGTATAAAGGCGAACCTTAACCTTGGGCAATTCTCACCACCGCCTCAGAAACGAAGGAATGCGTCCTCAGAAGCTCCAAAAGCTCCTGCTTGAAGCTTCTACGCATATCCTCAACTTCAGGCGTGAGTTCAGCGTATTCTAGGGCTTGGGTGGGGCAGAACTTGACGCATTGAGGCTCGCCTCCGCAGAGGTCGCACTTAATTGTTTTGCCGTCAGAATCCTTGAAGGCCCCGTGGTATGGGCATTTAATCACGCAGAGGTTGCAGTTTATGCATTTCTCCTCGTCTAGGCTCACGACCCCCCTCTCTTCGTCCCTGCTCAGTGCGCCTGAGGGGCAGACCTTAACGCAGACAGGTGCCTCGCAGTGGATGCAGAGGAAGGGCACGTCTAGGCTCTCTCTGTCGTGCTTCACAACCCTAATCCTGCTGGAGGCCGGCTGAAACCTGCCGTAGTGCTGTGCGGAGCAGACGAGCTCGCAGATTCTGCATCCCGTGCATTTGTCGTAGTGGACGAGGAGAACCTTCAAGGCTT
>QMYG01000048.1 GCA_003662535.1 Candidatus Bathyarchaeota archaeon | reverse complement strand
GGGCTTCATAGAGCGTTTTAACCCCGCCGTCCGGAGGGCGAAGCAACTGATAGAGCAGGGGGAGGCTGGCAGCGTCGTCTCCCTAACGGCTAGGAGGGTTTCTAGATGGCCTGAGCGTATAGGCGACGTAGGCGTCGTTAAGGACACAGCCATCCACGACCTAGACGTAGCAAGATACATCTTCGGGCAAGACCCAGCGCAGGTTCACGCAGTAGCTGGACGCATACTGCACAAGCGCTTCGAGGACTACGCCCACATACTCCTCAACTTCGGAAACGGCCAAGTCGCCTTCATAGAGGCAAACTGGCTCACACCCTACAAGGTCAGAAGCCTACGCATAACAGGAAGCGAAGCAATAATCACAGTAGACTACATAACACAGGAACTCACAATAGACACAGAAGGCCAAACAATAAAACCAAGAAACAAGTGGCAAGAACCCCTAAAACTAGAACTACAACACTTCGTAGACTGCATACTAACCGGAAGAAAACAGGAAGTAACACCAGAAGACGGAATAAAAGCCCTAAAACTAGCAGAAACAGCCCTAAAATCAGCAACGAAGGGAAAAACCATAAAACTAAAATGGGAATAAGCACACCATACCACACGGAGCCCGGTGGTGTAGCGGCAAGCATGGCGGGCTTTGGCCCCGCCGGCGGGAGTTCGAATCTCCCCCGGGCTACCACATAAAAAGTAATTCTTGTCGTATTCACTACCTCCTATACGCCCTCCTCCGCAATTCTATTTTAAAGATTAATATCACGTTCTCCTCTTCAATTAGCTTGTAGAGTATTCTGAATTTTCCCACTCTAATTCTATAGACATCTTCAGCCCCTCCGAGTTTTAACGCCCCTCTCGGAATAGGTGTTATCTGCAATTCTATCAGTTTTTCTACAATCTCCTGTTTGATATTTCTCGGCAGCTTCTTCAGCGATTTATATGCTCTTCTAGATAATTCGACTCTAAATTTCACCTCGCATCCCTAAAAAATAAAAGGAAAATAAAACTTAAATAGACTACACTAGGAGGGTAAAATAGATTTTAAAAATGTCCAATATCCAATACTCGTAGCAGATGTAGAAAAATTCAAAATAATTCTAAAATAAGCTAAGAATGTCAATTCTAAGTCTAATTGAATTTTACTCTTCTTTTTCTTTTATAGTTTCTAGCGATATAGTCTGTCCAAGCCTATATTCCTGCATAGCCTCTTTTAATGCCTCAAGATCATCTTCGGTGAGCGTGTCTTCTGTAAGTCTTTCAAGGAGTTCTTCTAACAATTTTTCTATCCTTTCAATTCTCTTTCTTACGAGCCTAAGCTCCTGAAGAACCACTTGTCCAGACATAGCAGTCTACCCAACTAAAGTATTGCAGCGCACTAATAAGTCTATTCTGCACTAAGCAAACTCTAAAATCGGCGCATATCCCCTTGTTTTATGTTCGAGTCTTCCTTGATCTGTCCCAAAAATCTGTGTAATTTTTATACGATTTTTGGGTGTGGCTTTTTGTTGGGTGTGGTTTTTCTGCGGGGTTTTGTTGTTTTTGTTTTTCTTTTGTTTGGCTTTGTTTTGTTTGTTGGTTGTGGTTTGGTCGTAAAGCTTAATTGGGAGTTCTGTGTTCTTGGTTTCTTGAGCTTATGGAGTTTGGTTCTTCATCAGGTGAGGGTGGTTCCCCACATTCAGGTTGGAAACGCTCAATTAGGGGCTTTATTGAGTTAGTGGAGGTTGTGCTATGTCGTCCCTGACCCATGAGGACTTGTTTTACGCATTGAAGGCGTTTTTCGAGGAGAAGGGGCTGGTTCGCCAGCACCTAGACTCCTACAACGACTTCGTGGAGCACGGGCTGAAAGAGGTAATTAAGGGCGTGGGCGAGCTGGAGATAGACCTGCCCGACAGGCCCTACAAGATAGTTTTTGGAGACGTGCGTGTAGACAGGCCCTGCGTCAGGGACATAGACACCATGGAGCTTAGGCCGATCTTCCCGATGGAAGCAAGGCTAAGAGACCTCACTTATGCAGCTCCAATCTACCTAGAAATGACCCCAGTCATAGATGGCAAGGAGGGAGAGACGGAGGAAGTCTTTATCGGCTTCCTTCCAATCATGCTGAAGTCTAAGCGGTGCGCCCTTTACGGCCTAGGCCCAGAGGAGCTCATCGAGCTAGGCGAAGACCCAAACGACCCCGGAGGCTACTTCATCATTAACGGCTCGGAGCGTGTCATGATTGCGATGGAGGACCTCGCACCCAACAGGATCCTCGTAGACGTAGACGAGAAGCGTGTCCACCCAATCTATCAGGCTAAGGTCTTCTCGTCCACCGTTGGCTTCAGGGCTAGAATAGAGATGCGTATGAAGGCTAATGGGGCTATTTACGTTACCATGCCTGGCCTGCCCACTGAGATCCCTTTGCCGATTCTCATGAGGGCTTTGGGTGTAGAGACGGATAAGGAGATTGCTGAGGCTGTTTCTGTGGACCCTGTTATTCAGGATGAGTTGGAGCCTTCCTTTGCTAAGTCTGCTGGCGTGAACACTGTTGAGGAGGCTATTTTGTATATTGGTAATAGGGTTGCTCAGGGTCAGGCGAGAGAATACCGTATGGAGAGGGCTGAGAGGCTTCTGGATAGGAACTTGTTGCCCCACTTGGGCAGAACTCCTGATAAGAGGCGTGATAAGGTCATCTTTTTGGGCGAGATGGCTTGTAGGATTATCGAGTTGAAGCTTGGGCTTAGGAAGCCCGACGACAAAGACCACTTTAAGAATAAGCGTTTGAAGCTTGCTGGGCCCCTGCTGGCCGACCTCTTCCGAATAGCCTTCCGTAGACTCTGTAAGGATATGCGTTATCAGCTCGTCCGCATGGGGATGCGTAGATACTTCTCCGTGAAGGCCGCTACACGGCCAAGCATAATCACGAACAGGCTCCAGCACGCTCTCGCAACTGGAAACTGGCACAGGGGGCGTGTGGGGGTAACCCAGCTTCTGGACAGGACGAACCTTCTGTCCATGCTGAGTCACCTGCGTAGGCTGCAGTCTCCGCTGAGCAGAAGTCAGCCGAACTTCGAGGCAAGAGACCTGCACCCGACGCACTGGGGTAGAATCTGCCCCAACGAGACTCCTGAAGGCTCGAACTGTGGACTAGTGAAGAACTTGGCTCTCCTCGCCTGCCTCTCGGTTGGGGTAGACCCTGAAGAGACCACGAACCTGCTTTACAGCCTCGGCGTGGTTCCGATAGAGCAGGCTGACTACGAGCTGAAGCTTCGTGGAGCCAAGATTTTCGTGGATGGTAGACCCATAGGCTACGTGCCCGCTGAGGAGGCTGAAGCCCTCGCTGAGAAGATTAGGAGCATGCGTAGGAAGGGCGAGATAAGCTCCGAGATTAACGTGGCCTACTTCAGAAGCGGGGAGTACGGCCCGAGAGACGAGGTTTACGTGAACTGCGACGCTGGTAGGGTTCGCAGGCCCCTCGTAATAGTCGAAGACGGCGTCCCGAAGCTCAAGAAGGAGCACATCGAGAAGCTCAAGTCTGGAGAGTGGACGTGGGAGGACCTCGTTAGGCACGGTATCGTCGAGTATTTGGATGCTGAGGAGGAGGAAAACGCCTACATAGCGGTGAGCTTCGACGAGGTTACGCCGGAGCACACCCACGTGGAGCTTGCGCCCTACGGCATTCTAGGCATCTGCGCCTCCATAATTCCCTACGCTGAGCACAATCAGTCGCCGAGAAACTCCTACGAGGCGGCTATGGCGAAGCAGGCTCTGGGCTTCTTCGCCACGAACTACGCCCTTCGTGCAGATTCACGCTCGCATATACTGCACTACCCACAGAAGCCTCTTGTAACGACGAAGGCGATTGAGCTTATCGGCTATAACGACAGGCCCTCCGGGCAGAACTGTGTCGTGGCTGTCATCTCCTACGAGGGCTACAACATGGAGGACGCACTCATCTTCAACAAGGCGGCGATTGAGCGTGGCTTGGGCAGGTCTACCTTCTACAGAATCTACACCGCTGAATGCCGACAATACGCTATGGGCCAGAAGGACAAGTTCACCATACCTGAGCCGGGGCTCAGGGGCTATCGTGGGGAGAAGTACTACAGGCTTCTGGAGCAGGACGGCATTGTGAGCGTGGAAGCGAAGGTTGAGGGTGGGGATGTCCTCGTAGGCAGGGTTAGCCCTCCGAGGTTCATGGAGGAGTATAAGGAGTTTGAGCTGAAGAGCGCCATGGTCAGGGACACCTCCGTCAGCCTTAGGCCGACCGAGAAGGGAATCGTCGATGCAGTTTTCCTTGCGGACTCGGGAGAGGGCTACACGATTGCGAAGGTTCGTGTCAGAGACCCACGCATACCAGAGCTTGGAGACAAGTTCGCCTCCCGTCATGGACAGAAAGGCGTCATAGGGATGATTGTTCCCCAAGAGGACCTACCCTTCACGCCGGACGGCATAGTGCCAGACATAATCATCAATCCGCATGCGATACCGTCACGTATGACCATTGGGCAGTTCATCGAGTCGATTGCTGGCAAGGTTGCGGCTATGAGGGGTAGACCTGTGGACGGGACTCCCTTCACAGGGGAGAGCGTTGAGTCCTTGAAGCAGGCGTTGATTGACCTAGGCTTCAGCTACTCTGGTAGGGAGGTCATGTATGACGGCAGAACGGGCCAGAAGTTCACGGCTGACATCTTCATAGGCATAGTCTACTACCAGAAGCTCCACCACATGGTTGCGGACAAGATGCACGCCCGTGCACGTGGCCAGGTGCAGATGCTGACCAGACAGCCGACTGAGGGCAGGGCGAGGGGCGGAGGCCTGAGGTTCGGCGAGATGGAGAGGGACTGCCTCATCGGGCATGGTGCGGCGATGCTCCTCAAGGACAGGCTCCTCGAAGAGTCGGACAAATATATCCTGTATGTCTGTGAGAAGTGCGGCTTCTTCGGCTACTACGACCAGAGGCAGAGGCGTTATATGTGCTCCTTCTGCGGGGACAAGGGACAAATAACCCCCGTCCTCGTCTCCTACGCCTTCAAGCTGCTCCTTCAGGAGCTTATGAGCCTCTGCATCCTCCCGAGATTAAGAATTAAGGAGAGGGCTTGAAGATGTCGGAGGAAATCCCCCACAAGATTATAGACCACATCCGCTTCGAGGTTCTCTCCCCACAGATGATTAGGCGTATCTCCGTCGTTGAGGTGCAGACAGCCGACACCTACGACGAGAGCGGGATGCCCGTAACTTCCGGCCTAATGGATGGTAGGCTGGGAACCCTAGAGCCTAGGCAGAGGTGCCAGACCTGCGGCAACACTGCTGTCCGCTGTCCGGGGCACTTCGGGCATATTGAGTTGGCGACTCCTGTTATTCATGTGGAGTTTGCTGGTGTGATTTACGACCTTCTTAGGTCTACCTGCAGGAGCTGTGGGCACATACTCCTCAGCTCTGAAGCCATAGAGAAGTATAAGCGGAAAATAGAGTATTATAAGGAGACGCTT
>QMYG01000047.1 GCA_003662535.1 Candidatus Bathyarchaeota archaeon | reverse complement strand
GCTCCAAAGATCTATGGGCGCACCAGTGCTGCTCCCACCCGAAGAAACCCCCAAAAGCCCAATTGAAATAGCCCTGAAGGAGCTTGAACTCGGAATACTGCCGATAACGATACGGAGAACGCTGCCAGACGGAACCTATCAGGATATACCGCTGAGGTGGCTCCTGCAGGGAGCGTCCAAACTTTAATATCATTTTTCTGTGTTATTCTTACCATTATTGGAGGGACTAGGCGTATGTCTGAGGCTGCGACCCAAGCAATACTGATTGGTAGGAAGCCCGTCATGAAGTATGTCCTTGCTGTTATACTGCAGTTTAGTGGTGGGGCGAAGGAGGTCGTCCTGAAGGCTAGGGGGAGAAACATATCTAAGGCGGTAGACGTGGCTGAGGTCGTTCGGAGGAAGTTCATGGAGACCGTGCAGGTGAAGGACATAAAAATCGGAACAGAGACTGTGGAGCGAGAGGGGAACGTAAGAAACCTCTCCACAGTGGAGATTGTCCTAGAAAAGACAGAATAGCCCCAGCGCCCCCACTCAAGAATGGAGAAGAAGCATGGCAGAAGGCGGAGACCAGCTGATACACCTAGACTTAGGAGACCCAGCCTTCCCCACGCCGAGCCACATAGTCGAGGCAGCTTACAGGGCGTTGAAGGCTGGGCAGACCCACTACACGGAGAGCAGGGGACTGAGGGAGTTTAGGGAGGCTGTGGCGTGGAGCGAGAAGCGGCTGGGCCTCGAGGTAGACCCGGATAGGGAGGTGCTGGCGACCCTCGGGGCGTCCATGGGGATATACTTGGCGTTCCTAGCCTGCCTCGGCAGGGGAGACGAGGTCGTTGTCCCGTCGCCCTGCTGGTTCGTCTACCCCCAGTCCATAAGGCTGGCTGGGGGTCGATGCGTCTACGTCAATGTGGGCGATGAGCTCCGCCTAACAGAGGCGGAAGAAGCCCTAAAACAAGCCATAAGCAGGAAAACACGCATGATTGTGGTGAACACGCCGCACAACCCAACAGGAGCAGTCCTGAACGTAGAAGACCTGAAGCTGGTCAGAGACCTAGCCCTAGACCACGACCTAATGGTTCTCTCAGACGAAATATACAAATACATAACTTATGACAGTGCCAGCCACACCTGCATAGCGAAAATGCCGGACATGCGTGAAAAAACCATACTCGTGAACAGCCTGTCGAAGACCTATGCGATGGCGGGCTGGCGCATAGGCTACGTGATCGCACCAAAGCAGATAATAGACACGATGGAGAGGCTCCAAACCTTCATAGCCGCCTGCCCACCAGCCTTTGCACAGGCCGCCGCCGTAGAGGCCCTTCGTGGAAGCCAAAAATGCGTGGAAGAACTGGTGCAGAAGTGCGACCAAGCGAGAAAAATAGCCCTAAACCTACTAAAAGAGCTAGAAAACGTGAGATGCCCAGAGCCTCGTGGAGCCTTCTATCTTTTTCCAGACCTATCTAACCTAGGCTGGGAATCAACACCGCTCACGCAGGCGCTCAGGGAAAAGGCGAAGGTCTCAACGATGCCGGGCGTAATGTTCGGCCCGGGCGGGGAATACCACATAAGAATATCCTACGCTGCACCAGCCGAACAGGTTAGGGAAGGCGTGAAAAGGATAGTTTCTTTCCTCAAAAGTCTACAAAAAACCTCCTAGAAGGGTGTGGAATTCGAGTAGACTGCTCCTATTCCCTGAGCTTTGGGCTTCTCTCCTCGACTAGGTATGGCATTTTGCATCTAAAGGCTACATAGCCTATCTCCGAGCTTCTGATATACTCTAGGGCTAGGTCTTTTGCGAGCTTCGTCAGCATGAAGACTGGTATCCCCACGCCTAGCTGCATGCGTGCTAGGGGGCCTATCCTCGACTTCACAAGCCTAGAGGCACCAGCGCAAACGACATCGGCATCCCTAAGACAGTCCACCTCACCAGCCTTAACGCAGGTGTTGCAGACAGAGAAAATCGCCGCATCCACGCCGAGCCTCCTAGCTAGGGCACGAATTCTCGGAATCTGGCAGGCCCTAAAACCAGCAACAGTAACAGCTACACGCCTATATCCAAGCTCAACAGCACGCCTAAAACCCTCAACTTGGTCAATCCTAGCAGTTTCCGCATCCAAAACAGCCCCGCCGTGCCGTTCGATATACCTTATTGTGTTCTCAATCGGGGAGGTAGACACAATACCAGTCAGATAGGCACCGATACCCTGAACAAGCGACGGGCTCCAAGAGATGACGGTTCCAGCTCCGTCGCAGACTGTAACTGCACAGTCTAGGAGGCCTGCCTCCATGCAGGTCTTAATGATTTCTGAGGTTCCGTAGGGAACGACTAGGTTTTCTGGGAAAGCCCTGCGGTCTGTGAAGAGGCCGAACTTTTCTATGCGCATCTCCACAGCCCTTTTGACTGCGGTCTTGTCTATGTGTTTAAACCCGTAGACTGCGGCTACGAAGGGGCAGTAGCTGACCATCGGCTCCGTAAGCACAAAAACTTCTCCGTTTCTGATGAGGACCCTCGCACCACGATTTATGATTTCATGAACTGACAAGGCACTCTTCAACCGTAGGGTGTGGAAGGCTGCTAATAAGTGGTTGCGCCAAGCTGGCTTGACAGGAAGACAGCCAGCGCCCTCAGAAAGGCGTTGAACCTGTCTATCGGTATCCTTGCACCAGCCGCCTTCGGGTGGCCTCCCCCAGAACCACCAAACCTCGGAGCTATCCTCCTCAATGCGATGTTTAGGTCTACCTCACCCACAGCCCTCAGGCTCATGTCTACCACCTCTCTGTCCTCCTTGCTTTCTCCAGCCAGGCCTACAGGCTTGCCAGCGTAGGCCCTAGCATATATCGCCGCCTTGGAGGGCGAGCCACCCACATCCAAAACATACGCTATTGGGCCTATGGTTCTGACCACGTTCTTCACCCTCAGCCTCAGCTCCTCATCCCTCCTCGTCTGCTCCAGCGCCAGCTCAACAAGCTCGTCGTCGGCGCTCGGAGGGACGTTCTCAGACAACATCCAGACCAGGCCCCTTTTCCTCTCGTAATTCCTGCCTATGGCGTCCAAGGCCTGAATCAGTATCCCAGTCTCGAAGTAGAGAACCCTCTTGTCCCAGTCCTGCACTAGCCTCCGAATATAGGGCGTGTCGTCCGCATAGTCCCCAATCGCCCCATAAACGGCAATCCTAGACATATCCCTAGAGAGTCTATCCTCAAAAAACCTGTATGTAAGCTCGGAAGCACAAACCCCAACCCCATGCACGAACTCCCCGGGAACCTCGTAGGGGCTTAGGCCCTCGGGCAGTGGGTGGTGGTCTATGTAGATGAGCTGGCCGTGCTCGGCGACGAGCCTGAGCTTGTCCAGAACCTCGCCCAGCGTGTTTTCAGAAAGCGAAATATCGCAGACAATCAGGCTGTCCCCGGGCTCCACAACGTTTAGGTCTTCTGCTAGGCCCGCTGGATGGGTGAAGTAGACGTGGCTGTTTGGGTTAGCTGCTAGGGCGAGGGCCCCGCTGCATACGCCGTCTGCGTCTCCGTGCGTCAAAATCCACGTCGTCATGCCGTGCTCTTCCACGTATTGGCTGGTAATTAGTTGTTCGATAATGCTTAATATTTGCTTTGGTGTAGATGAATTAGAGGTGTAGGTTTTGGAGTATGAGCTCATTGGACAGCCAGCCTACACAGCTTTGAAAGTCTACCTCAGGCCTGGGGAGAGCGTTACTTCCGAAGCTGGTGCGATGATGGCTATTGAGGGCGATGTGCAGATAGAAACCCACACGGCCGGGGGCGTAGCTAAGGGACTGCTCAGGCGTGTTCTGGCGGGTGAAACCCTCTTCCTAAACACATACACGGCTGGGCCCGGGGGAGGCGTCGTCTGGCTCGCCCCCAGCCCGCCCGGACACATCGCCTACATACCCCTTCAGGGGGGAGGCATCATAGTGCAGGACATGAGCTACCTAGCCCATCACGGAAACACCCAGCAGGACATTGTCTGGCGTGGACTGCGTGGAATGATTGCGGAGGGAAACCTCTTCTGGCTCAGGATAAGCGGCTACGGCGGGGTTTGGGTGAACAGCTACGGCCACGTAGTAGAAAAAACCCTACAGGCCGGCGAAAAAATGATTGTGGACAACTTCCACTTCGTTGCGATGAGCGACACAGTTGAGTGGAACGTGAGGAAGTTTGGAAGCCTAAAATCCTTCTTCTTCGGGGGCGAGGGCTTCGTCATAGACGTGGAGGGGCCAGGCCTAATCTACCTACAGACAAGAACCATGCCGGAGCTGGCCAACCTCTTGAGGAGGTTTCTCGGGGAGAGAAGCTCTGGGGGCGGCGTCTCCATAAGCTTCGGCTAGCCAAAAATTGGCTTCACTTCCAGTATCTCGGCGGCTCGCTACGTCTCAGCTTTTCTTTCGGCTCCCATCTGAATCTCCATAGACCTTTTCCCACGTCTTCTAGGGCTATTTGTAGTTCGCTGATCATCTTATCGCATAGTAGGGCTTCGTCAGCCATTGGAGATATTATTATGTCCGCCTTCTACATCGGGTGATTCGGCGTCCTCAGCCACTACCTTGACCTTACATGCTCTTGGAGCAATCCACACCCTTAGCGGGCCCCCAGCGGTTTCATACTCCGACTCCTCAATGCCTCTCCCCGGGGGCCAAAGCCCTAACAGTTGTGCCAGTTTTATCGGCACTAGCAGTTGTGGCGTTTCAGCCTCATATCCACTATTAGCTAGCGCACTAGTCTCAACAATCTTGCTGTTTTTCGTTATCCTTAACCTCACCCTCACTACCATGTCTCTTCACGGCTCTCTTTAACGCCTTTATTCTGCCTATCCTAGTTTTATGGCCTCTAATAAGCCCGATGAATGCTCTCTTCAAGGCAGTTCACATAATTTATGACTGTGAATACGCCTTTAAAGGCGTTGCTGAGGATTGCCCAGTCTACCTGAGTGAAGTATGAGGTTCGTTAGTCTCTTGAGGAGGTTTCTTGGGGTGAGTAGCTTTGGGGGCGGTGCCTCCACAGGTCTCTGTTAGCCCACAGAATCGACCTCTCACGGTAATTGCAGCAGAGGCGCCTAGCGTAGATTATGTAGAAGTCTCCACGAAGCACACCCTTAATGACTGCACCGCTGAACCTCCCACAGGCTGGGCACCTCTTATGGCTGAGCCTGTTGCGCTCCTCAACTATCCTGTGGGCGAAGTCTAAAGCTTCATAGACGTCTCCCAGTCTTTTCCCGTATTCCTTCCTCCAAGTTGATAGGATTTCTACTGCTATTTTCCCTACAATTCTCATTGTGTGTAGGTCTCTAATCATTGGGCGGATTATCGGGAGGTATCTCGGGTTTATTGATATTCCGAATCCTGTTCCGCACTGGTAGACTCCGTAGTCCCGTCCAGCCTTGAGGCCGTAGCGTTCTAGGCATGCGCATAGCAGGACGGCGTCGTCGAAGCTCAGCCCATCGACGACCTCGTTCCTCGGGATTTCCGCAGTGATGAGGCTGCTTACTGCTTCTGTGGCCCGGTCTAGGTG
>QMYG01000046.1 GCA_003662535.1 Candidatus Bathyarchaeota archaeon | reverse complement strand
CGTTAAGCGTGTCATGCGTCTCGGGGTTAAGGGGAAGAAGCACGAAATTCCAGCCGTAATAGAGGTAGACGAGCCGCTAGTCAGGTTCATCGCCCTCTTCGTGGCTGAGGGAAATTTCAACGTAGTTCCAAGAGAGCAATACTCCATTGTAATCACGGCTAAAGATGCAGAGCACGTGGCAGACGTGCTACGGAGAATAAAGTGGATGAACCCAAGAATAGTCCGGTATGATAAGTATGGGGTTCCCGAAAAAACTCCGCAGGTGGTCGTTTCTGGGAAGGTTCTGTATCTCCTGCTATATTATGGTCTGAGACTTGGAGCGAGGTCGAGCGAGAGGAGGCTCCCAGAATTCACCCTGTCACTTCCAAAGAGGCTCGTCGGTGTGTTGCTAGGCGAGCTAATATCCCGTGATGGCTATGTTGCACGAAGCTCTAGAAGAACTGTGGTAGGCTATAGGACTACGTCTAAGGAGCTGATGCAGCAGATTCAATATCTGCTTGCTACAATGGGCGTCTACGCCCGCATCAAGACGACACCAGCTGAGAGGCATCCGGCAGCTGAACACGACTGCTACGACCTGCAGGTATCCTCAAAGCCAGAGCTAGAGCAGCTTCTAAACTTTTTGCCCAAGAACTCCACAGTTGCAAGGAAATTGGAGAAGCTCCTCCCAAGCCGGGGTAGGCCCACCCTGAAGGTGTGGAGAGACGTGGTTCTCGACTCGGTGAAGTACGTGGCTGAGGAGGAGCACTCAGGCTTCGTCTACGACCTAGAGGTAGACGCTGCAACCCACAACTTCATCATCAGCACCGTAGTCGTCAGCAACTGCTTCGCACACGCCGGAGCCGTCGGCTACGTCTACGAACCCAGCTTAGAGCAGATTCGCGACATGATGCTCAATCTGCGTTCTAATAATCCTCCTGTGCCTGCTTTGCAGCTTAGTGGTGGTGAGCCGACTGTTCGTGAGGACTTGCCTGAGATTGTTCGTATGGCGAAGGAGCTTGGTTTTAGGCATGTTGAGGTGAATAGCAACGGCTTGAAAATGGCTGAGAGCGTCGACTACTGTAGGGAGCTGAGGGAGGCTGGGGTTGACACTATCTACCTGCAGTTTGACGGGACGAAGCCTAAGGCGTATATTGCGGCTAGGGGTAGAAACCTCTTCCCCGTGAAGCTTAGGGCTTTGGAAAACCTGCGGAAGGCTGGCTTCAAGAGTGTTGTTCTTGTTCCAACGCTTGTTCGGGGCGTGAACGACGACCAAATTGGCGAAATAATCGAGTTCGCCGTCAAAAACAGGGACATCGTTAGGTGCGTGAACTTCCAGCCCGTCTCGATAACTGGCAGGATTAACTATGAGGAGAGGCAGAACATGCGCATCACGATACCTGACCTCATGCACCTCTGTGAGGAGCAGACAGGCGGGAGGATTAAGGTGAGCGACTGGTACCCTGTGCCTACGGTTGTCCCTCTTTCGAAGCTGGCTGAAGCCCTGCTAGGTAGACGGTTCGTAGAGTTTTCTGCGCATCCGCACTGCGGCATGGCGACCTACATAGTGGTAGACGAAAACGGAGACTACAAGCCGATAACCCAGATGATAAACGTAGACGCCTTCCTAGAAGCCGTGAACGAGGCGATAGAGCTGGCGGAGGCCGGCCACAGAACAAAGGCGAAGCTGAAAGTCGCCACAGCAGCCCTAAAGCACTTCCCGAGGGGCTTCCTGCTGAGGTACCTCCTTCCGTTGCTCTGGACGGCGGACTACGAGTCTCTACGCCAGTTGCACATGCGCATGATAATGATCGGGAGCATGCACTTCCAAGACCTCTTCAACATAGACCTAGACAGGATTCAGCGGTGCATAATCCACTACGCAACCCCAGACGGCAGGATAATCCCCTTCTGCACCTACAACACCATACACAGGAAGCCTACCGAGCTGAAGTTCGCTATATCCCCGGAGGAGTGGAGCAAGCGTAGGGCGAAAAAGAAGGCTGAGGCCGCGGCACCAGCCTCTTAGGAGGCACACCTCCCCCCTTATATTACGGACGAATATGCCACAATTATCCACATATATTTTGGCGCCCCCTAGTTACCTATAGTCTTTCCCTAGTCCAAGAATACGTGGAGCCTCCCCTCCGAGCCGACCTAGCAAAGAGCATGTAGATAACCCCTAAGTGCCTCCCTATGAAGAGTAGGGGCTGGTGTTCAGGCTTGGCATCCATGAAGCTGGTTACCGTGCTCCTGCCTGATGCGAGCCTCAGGGGCCTAGACGAGCTGGTGAGGATGGGGATTTACCCGAGCAGGAGCGCAGCCATAAGGGCTGCTGTCAGAGACCTGCTCAAGAACGAGCTGTGGGCGAACAAGTCGTAGCAGAGGATTCACCGCTCCTTCAGGGCCCTGTTCGCCCTCTCTTTTAGCTCCTCAGCGGCGCTTCTCGGGCTTTCAGCCGTAATTATGGAGCGCCCAACGACGAGGTAGCTTGCCCCAGCCCTTATGGCGTGCTCCACACGGCCACCCTGAACACCAACCCCGGGCGAAAAGATGGGAACTTCAGAGCCCAGAACCCTCTTGACTTCCTCTATTTTTTCTGGGTAGGTTGCGCCGACTATCGCCCCATCTGCACGCCATTTGAGGGCCTTCTCGGCGAAGACTAGGTATTGCGGCTTAGCTCCTCCGCCTCTCTCGTCTAAGACTTTTTGGCCGTAGCCCTCAGAGGCTCCGGGGTGGCTCATGTAGACTAGGAGTAGCACTCCACGACCCAGCCTCCTAGCCAGCTCGAACACGGGCTTTAGTCCGCCCTCCCATCCGACGAAGGGGTTGGCTGTTAGTGCGTCGAAGCCTGCGTCGAAGTAGTATTTTGCGATTACTTGGTTCGTGTTCCCTATGTCGTTGAGCTTGCAGTCCATTATGGCTGGGAGGCCCAGCCCGTGAATTTCGTCTACCAAGGTTGCTGTTTTCTCCAGTCCGAGAGGTAGAACTACGTGCCTGTTGAGCTTCACTGCGCAGATGTGCTGGGCTGTCTGCTCTAGGATGCGGATGCACCTATCAACAAGTCTACCTGCCCCGCCTACCACATCTAAGGCGAGAACTATGCGTGAACACCTCTCGTTGGTAGACTTTCTTAAAAGTTGGCTGAACGTGCCCGCCATCCCGCTCTGCGCTCCACAGCTTCATCCGAAGAAAACATATTTTATGACTTCTCCAGAAAGTATTATCTCAGGGTGAAGGAGCTACGTCTACAGTCCCAGTAGACGTGAAAGATGCGCTCGCCAGAAGGATAGCTGGAGAAATAGTTCTCTCCAAGAGGCCAGGAGCGACTATGCGTAAATGGAGGGAGTTCTTCGACGTGCCGCAAATGCTGCTATCAAAGAAGATGGGTGTTTCACCATCCGTTATAAGCGACTATGAGAGCGGGAGGAGAAGAAATCCGGGGACGAGGTTCATTAGGCGTTTCACGATGGCGCTGCTCACGATTGATGAGGAGCGTGGCGGCTACGTCATGCAGGAAATATCCAGAATTATACGCATGCCAAGTGATGCAATCCTAGACCTGAGGGAGTTTCCAGCCCCCATCCCCATAGTGGAGGTGTGCGACAGGCTTATGGCAGAGCTTGTCGCCTGCAAGCACAAGACGAACTACCCCGTCTACGGCTACACAGTCATAGATAGCTATGCGGCTATCGGCAGCCTCTCAGGCTGGGACTTGCTCCAAATCTTCGGCTCGAACACCGAGAGGGTTCTGGTCTTTGCTGGCGTGAAGCACGGGAGGTCTCCGATGGTCGCTGTTCGCATAAGCATGTTCAAGCCCGGGATGGTCGTTATGCATGGCGCCTACCCAGACAGCCTAGCCATAGAGCTGGCTGAGAAGGATAAGGTTCCCCTAGCCTACTCCAAGGCTCCAGACGTGAACTACCTGATTTCGGCCCTCCGGGAGCTGTATAGGGAGGCGTTGGGTGAGGCTTAAACGCAAAGCTTCTCCATTAGCTTCCTTCTGGAGGCGCCCCAAAATTGAAGCTGAAGGTTGGTTGTTGCGGCTTCTGCGTAAAGGGTGGAAGAGCCGCCTACTACAGGGAGTTCAGCCTAGTCGAGCTTCAGTCCACCTTCTATAAGCTCCCGAGGCTTCAAACCGCCCAGAAGTGGAGGAGCGAGGCACCACCAGCCTTCGAGTTCGTGGTGAAGTGCTGGCAGGCGATTACGCATCCCCCGAGCAGCCCCACATGGCGCAGGGCGAAGCTGAAGGTAGACCCAGATAAGAGGGACAAATACGGCTTCCTAAGACCGACAGAGGAGAACTTCGAGGCCTGGGAAAGGACGCTGGAAATCTGCAGGGCCCTCCAGTCAAAGATATGCGTCATCCAATGCCCTCCGTCCTTCGGCTACAGCAGTGAAAACTTGGAGAACATGCAGGATTTCCTCACACGGATAGAGCGTGATGGCCTAAAAATCGCTTGGGAGCCTAGGGGGACGTGGCACGAGAACCCAGAAGCCATAAAAAAGCTCTGCGAGAAGCTAGAGCTGATACCAGTAGTGGATGTTCTGCGCCGTGAACCAATAGTCGTCGGAGACACAGCCTACACGAGGCTTCACGGCCTGAACCCAAGAGAATACGACTACAGATACAAATACACAGACGAAGACCTGAAAAGGCTCGTCGAAAGGGTTTCGGAGTTGGAGTCGGCTGGGGTCAGCGAAGTCTACGTGCTATTTAACAACACTGCGATGGCTGACGACGCTAAGCGCTTCATCCAGCTCGCCGGCGAACACGGATTCCAGCAGGGCTAGAGCGTGAACTTCTCTGCTAGGGTTGCGTAGCTTCTCCCACCCATGTGTAATACTAGGTCGGCTTCTGGGACGAGCCACATCCTGTTCTGGAATCTCTCCTCATCGGCGTAGGCGGCTAAAACCCTACCGAGGAATATCGTGTGGCTCCCAGCGTCTACGCTCTTCTCAACCCTACACTCAATGTGGGCTACGCACTCCTCGATGATTGGAGGCCTAACAGCCCTAGCTGGAGCAGCTGTTAAGCCCGTCTCCCTAAACTTGTCTACGTCCGCCCCACTGACAGTCCCACAATACATAGCCTTATCAACAAGCCCCCTAGTCGGGATGTTTATGACGAACTCTCCAGTCTCAGATATGAGCTTATGCGAGTACCTGTCCTTCTTCACGCAGATGGCAACGACAGGCGGGTCTACAGACGCCGGGGTCGCCCAAGCAACAGTGATGATGTTTGGCCTCCCCTCGCCATCCACAGAGGTAACGAGCAGGACCGGCTTTGGGTGTAAAAGCCTGCTGAAAGCCTTCAATACATCAACCTTCGCCAACCCAAACCACCCCTCGGGAGACAAAACTAAGTAACCAGCCTGAATAATAACAGTTTCCATAAAAAGGCTCCAAATTCTGCGTCCACACGACAAGCAAAAATTCATCTTTACATGCGGAAAGAAATTGGAGGCTGACCGTCAAAGTTTTTCAACTATGCTTTGCAGTGTGCTTTCTAGCTCCCTAATCTTAGCCAATACCTGCTCTAGGCCTCGCTTAGCCTCTGAGAGCCTGTTCTCCAGCTCTTCTATGCGTTTTCCTTCG
>QMYG01000045.1 GCA_003662535.1 Candidatus Bathyarchaeota archaeon | reverse complement strand
GTCTCCTTCACGATAGCCAAGCACCTCCTAGACGCCTTCCTAGAAAGGCCGATAACCCACGAGTGGACCTGCGAGGTGCTAGCCAGCAGACTAACAGTCCTCATGGAGGAAATCGGAGACCACCTCATACTGCCAAGAAACGGGGTCTTCGGAGCACTCTACGCCCTAATAAAAACCCCAGAAGACGGGGCAAGCTTCTCAAGAAAACTCGTAGAAGAAAAGGGCATAGTAACCGTGCCCGGAAACGCCTTCTATGGCGGACCAGTGAACGCCGTCAGGCTTTCGCTTGTTGCGACGCCTTGGACTGAGGGCGACGAGGTCTGGGTGGACAGCGTTAGGGCCCTTAAGGCGGCTTTAACCTAAGAAGGACTGGAAATAGCCTTTCTCTGCGTTTCCCTCCCCTCTTTTTGAGACTCTTAAGGGAGGTAGACCCTATACCTCCCAATTTTATAGGATTTTTGCAAAATTTTATACAAAGCTTCATGCAGAACTAGCTATCGGGGTTCATCTTGATTTCGGATGCAGTTGTTAGGAAGTTGGAGGACATCGTCGGCAGCGAAAACGTCAGCACATCCCCGACAGACCTGCACGTCTACTCTTACGATGCGTCAATAGCCCATGCAACTCCAGACGTTATTGTTTGGCCCCAGACAACGGAGCAGGTCTCACAGATAATGAAGCTAGCCTACGAGGAGGAAATACCCGTAACCCCTAGAGGGGCTGGTTCCTGCCTCAGCGGAGGCCCACTGCCGCTTAAAGGCGGAATCTCAATAACAATGACAAAAATGACGAGGATACTGGATTTGAACCCGAACAGGCTTCAGGTCTCTGTTGAGCCGGGCGTGGTGGTAGACAGGCTTAACGAGTATCTTCAGCCGCATGGCCTCTTCTACCCGATAAATCCTGCCAGTAGCTCCATCGCCACTATAGGTGGCTGTGTTGGGGAGGACGCCGGGCCCCTGAGGGGTGTGAAGTACGGGACGACTAAAAACTGGGTTTTGGGGTTGGAGGTCGTCCTTCCTAACGGTAAGGTGATTCATGTAGGCTCCAAGACCTTCAAGCACGTGGCGGGCTACGACCTTGTCAGGCTCATGGTGGGGAGTGAGGGGACATTAGGCATATTTACTAAGATAAATCTGCGTCTTGCACCCATACCAGAGGCGGTTGCAGTCGCCTCAGCCTTCTTCGACTCCGCCGACGCCGCTGGAAAAGGCGTGAGGGACGCCATCCTAAGCGGGGTAGACCCCTCAGGAATTGAGCTCATGGAGAGGGCTGTCGTTGAGGCAGCGTCTAAGCACGCTGGGCTGAAGTTGCCCCAAGCAGAGTTCCTGATTCTCTACGAGATAGCTGGGAGCAAGGAGAGCATCGAGCCTAGGGTGAGGAAGCTCGCAAAGGTTCTTAAGGAGGCCGGCGCCACCGCCGTAGACGTGGCCTACGAGGCTGAGGAGAGGGCACGCCTGTGGAAGGCTAGGAAGGCGGCCTTCCCAGCCCTGAGCAGGCTGAGGCCCACCTGCATAATGGAGGACGTGGCAGTCCCGATAGACAACGTTGGAAAACTGCTAGAAGCTCTGAGAAGCCTGGCCAAGAAGCACGACGTGATGGTGGCAACCTTCGGGCACGCCGGAGACGGAGACTTACACCCAACAATAACCACAGATGAGAGGGACGAGGAGGAAATGAAGCGTGTGGCAGCCTTCAGGGCAGACATGTATAAGGCTGTGGTAGACTTGGAAGGCACAATAACAGGGGAGCACGGTGTGGGCATAACGAAGAAGCCCTACCTCAAGCTGCAGTTCAGGGAGGACGAGATAGAGGTTATGCGGAGCATAAAGCGTGCCATAGACCCCAAGAACATACTGAACCCGGGGAAAATAATTTAGGGTTCGGTTTGGGGGGTGGTTTTGTGAGCCTTAAGGACTATGAGGGGGAAATTTACACCTGTCTACGTTGCGGCTTCTGCCAAGCTGGGTGCCCAACCTTCCGCCACACCCTAAACGAATCCCTAAACGCTAGGGGGAGGGTAATCCTAGCCAAGCTCTACCTGACAGGCCAATACACGCCAGACGAAGACTACATGCAGAGGGTTCTAAGCTGCACCCTCTGCGACATCTGCAAAGTGAAATGCCCACCAAAAGTCGAAGTCGCCGAGATAGTCGAGGCCCTAAGGTCTGAACTCTGGAGGAGCCATAGGGATTTGTATCCGCAGGACATAGTCGAGTCCATCAATTCTATACTCGAGAGGCAGAACCCCTTCGGAGTTCCTAGGGAGCAGAAGATGAGGAGCTATGAGGGGGAAAGCTCGGTTCTGTTCTTCGTCGGCTGTTCTTCGTCGGTTTACTACCCGCACATGGCTGAAAACACGCTTCAGGTGCTTAGAGCTCTTGGGCTGAACCCGACTGTGCTCGGGCAGGAGGAGCCCTGCTGCGGCTACAGGCTGGTGGAGATGGGGGCTGTGGACGAGTTTAAGCGTGTAGCCTCTGAGGTCGTCTCCTTCCTCGAGAATAGGGGCGTGGAGCTGGTCATCACGAACTGCCCAACCTGCTATAAGACGCTGAAGGAATATTACAAGCGATACACAAGCCTGACCTTCGAAGTGATGCACATCACGGAATGGCTGGTGAAAGAGGCAAAATTCGAAGGAGAACTCTCAGAACCGATGACGGTTACCTATCACGACCCCTGCCACCTCGGGAGGAGCATGGGCGTCTACGAGGAGCCGAGGCAGCTCCTAGAATCCATAAGGAACCTGAAGTTCGTCGAGCTGCCGAAGAGCAGGGAGGAGTCGATTTGCTGCGGCGGGCCCATTAGGGCTTTGTATCCGGAGCTTGCCTCTAAGATGTCGGATGAGGTAGTTCAGGGCGCAATTGAGGTTGGCGCCTCCCAAATTGTGAGTTCCTGCACCACCTGCTACAGGAGCATTGCGAGTTCAGCCGCCTTCCATGCTGAGGTAGACGCTTTAGACCTGCCGACTTTACTGGCTAGGGCTCTGAGGAGGGGCTGAACGGGCAACAGTTTTTATTGCCATCCCTCACCCATTTAATTTGGTGTCGCTTGTTGGTAGACTGGAAGAAGATTAAGGAGTTCATCTTCGGAGCCACAGTATACGACATGGTTAGAACCCTAGAGGAATATATAAGGAGCTATAACAGGCTCACAGCCCTAGCCCTCTTCGCCGACATGCTGGGCTACCCAGTGTGCAACTATTATCGCCTTAGGCTTCTCCCACACTACGTGCCGTTTCTAGACAGCTGGAAGAGGTTTATGCTGAGGGAAACGGATATAACCGACAAATTATAGGCGAATGCGTTTTCTACGTCTTAGAGGCTTCACAAAGCTTTTAAGCTATGTTAGGGTTTGAAAAATTGTGAGGCTGAAGGCCATGACCGAGGAGAAGAAGGTTAGTGTAGGTAAGGCGGCCAAGGAACTCATTTATGGAATGGCGATGCACGACATGGTTCGCTACGCCCTGAAGACGAGGATGTACCTTGAGCACCTCTTCATGCTCATCACCCTCGGAGACATGCTAGGCATCCCCCTGCTCCCACCCTACTACTCGCTGAAACTCCTGCCCTACGCAGTGCCGAACATAAAGTCTTGGAAACGTAGACTGTTTAGAGAAAGGGACTTCACAGACGCCTTCTTCTAAGCTGAGAGGTGCATAAAAATGACGGAAACGATGCGGGAGTTCTTTGAGAACAGGCCAAACCTGTCTACCATAATCTTCGCTGGCAAAGGAGGCCTAGGAAAGACCACGTTTAGCGCCGCTACGTCCTACTGGTTGGCGAAGCAGGGTAAAAAGTGCCTCTGCTTCAGCACGGACCCGCAGGCGTCTCTCAGCGACATTTTTGAGAAGGACATCTTCGGTAAGGGCGTGCAGGAGCTTGCGCCGAACCTCTACGTGCTGGAGATAGACGCAGACAAGCGTATTCAGGAGTATCAGGAGTCCATCAGGAAGCAGATAATGGAGATGTACGGCCTAGACGAACTGCCGAAGGAGATAGACGAGTATATTAAGGCGGCGGCCGCCGAGCCAGCCATGCATGAGTCAGCAACCTACGACGCAATGGCTGAAATCATGGCCAGCAAGGAATACGACTTCTACATCTTCGACATGCCACCCTGCGGGCACGGAATAAGGATGATAAGCATGGCGCTAATCTTAGACGCGTGGATAGACAAAATAACCGAAGCGAGGGAAAAAGCGCAGGAATACGCCGAAGTAATAAGCGCCCTCAAGGGTAAGACAGCCGCAGAGAGCGAGGACGCAATCCTCAAGGAATTGACGGAGATTAGGGAGAAACTCGACTTCTTCAGGGACACACTGACGGACACGGAGCGGACAGCCTTCTTCATGGTTCTAATCCCGGAGAAAATGGCGATATTGGACACTGAGAGGGCCTTGAAGATGTTTAAGGACATGAAGATGGAGCTGAGCGGGGTTATCGTAAACATGGTCTACCCGAGAAGCCTCCTAGAGAGGCCAGACCTAACGGACTTCCTCAAATACAGGATTGAGATGCAGAGGAAATACCTAGACGAAATCTGGAGGAAGTTCAAGCCCTACATAAGGGCGGTCGTCCCCATGTACGACAGGGAGCCGAAGGGCCTCGAGATGATTGCACGGGTCGCAGAGGACCTCTTCAGCTGGACTCCGGACAAGGAGGTGTAGCCTAATGGCTGAGAAGAGGATGAGATTCATAGACTTCGTCGAGTCTAAGCCAGACCTCAGGTTCGTCTTCACAGGCGGGAAGGGCGGTGTGGGGAAAACAATAAGCGCCGCTGGAATAGCCTACTATTTTGCCTCTAAGGGAGAAAAAACCCTGCTAGTCTCGCTTAACCCTGTTCACTCCCTGTCAAGCCTCTTCGTGCAAGACCTCTGGGGAGGGGACATAAAGCCTGTCGAGGGCGTGAGCAACCTCTGGGCCTGCGAGGTAGACATAAGTGATACTGTGAAGAGATACAGAGAGCAGATTGCGAGGCGTCTACGTGAGTTCATGAAGTGGGCGGACATACCGCTAGACCCGGAGCCCTTCATCGAGGTCGCAACAACGAACCCAGCCTTCGAGGAGTCAGCGATGTTCGACGACATGATAGACATAATGCTCCAACAGAGCGAGGAATTCGACAGAATAGTCTTCGACTGCGCAGCCGTAGCCAACGCGATCAGGCTTCTTGGACTGAGCAAAATCTATGGTCTTTGGCTCAGGAGGATGATCGCGAGTAGGGAGGAGGCCCTCTCACTCAGGGTTAGGCTTAGCTTCAGGAAGGACAAGGTGATGGAGGAAATAAAGAAGGACCCGATGATGGCCGACCTGATAAGCATGGAGAAACGCATAAACGCGGCGAAGAAGCTCCTAAGCGACCCGGATAGAACGGCTTTCTTCTTCATAACCCTGCCGCTGGCCCTCCCAATCTCGGTGGTTAAGAGGTTCATCAGGATGGTTCAGGCCTTCGACATACCGACTGGAGGGGTCATCGTAAACAGCGTGATACCAGAAAGCGTGGTCAAGGGAGAGACGCTCGAATATCTAGTAAACAAGTTCAAGGAGCAACAGCAATACCTAGAGATAATCGAGAG
>QMYG01000044.1 GCA_003662535.1 Candidatus Bathyarchaeota archaeon | reverse complement strand
GCTTCTCTGCTTTGTGCATTCCCTCGCAGACGTAGACGCCTCCACGAATCTTCGTGCATTTCGGCGCTGAGTAGAGCCTTTCGTGGCTGAGTTTCTTCCTGAAAATCCAACTTTCGCTCCTTCTCTCGTTAAGGAGTTTTTCTAGGAGTTCTTTCTCACGGCCTGTTAGCTCTCCTCTCTCGAACTTTATGCCGAGCTCCTTTTCGAATCCCTCCACTATCCGCTCCTTAACTTCCTCCCTTTCTGGTGTGTGTCCGAGCTCGTTTTTCATGGATGTTAGCCATTCCTGCATTGATTTTGCGATTTTGCCCCTGAACTTTTCGCTCGGAACTTTCAGCACTCTGACCATCAGGTCTACTGGGAAGTCTAGGAGTATGTCTCCTGCGAGGACGCTGGAGTTCTCTATGCCTATCGCCCCGTTCCCCGAGATTTTCTTTCCCGAGACCAGAACGTCGTTTAGTGGTCTGAACTCGGCCTTTAGTCCGTAGCTCTTCAGGGCGTAGACTATTGGTTTGAGGAATTTCTGGTAGAAGTCTGGCACGCTTGCTGGGCACTCTGGGTCGTCTCTCCTGATTATCACGAAGTAGTCCTGCTCCCACGGGCCGTCTAGGATTGCTCCTCCGCCTATCGAGCGCCTAACTATGGGGATTCCTTGACTCCTGCAGTAGTCTACGTCTATCTCCCTCTCGACCTCTTGGTGATAGCCTACGTTTGCGAAGGGGCTTTCGGGGTGGTTCAGTATCAGCGTGTTTGGCGACACCCCCTCGCTTACGGCTATGCCCACTGCCTCGTAGAGGTTCGTCATCACGTAGCCGTCTACCGCCCCAACATCCAACAGCCTCCAGCCCGCCACCCCACACACCGCTCCTACTCTACCGTCTACCAAAAATAAATAAGGAAAACCACAGTCCGAACCTGTCTACCATACCCGGGCGAAATTTGCAGGTGGAGGCTGCGGGCGTTGAAAAGCCCACCTGCAGCTCTAAGGCTTAAATTCTTAGTTGTTGTGGTTTCTTTGGTTGGGCCGGCGAGGTGTGCTCGGATTGGCGGAGGGAATTAAAGTCATACTGCTAACAGGCAGAACACTCTACCAAGGAACAGACATGGAGGCCAAGGGGAAAACCAGCAGGGAATACTGGGAGGCAGCCGCACAAGTCCGCATGGACCCTGAGGACATGGCTAGGATTGGCGTGAAGGAGGGCGACCCCGTCCGTGTCTCCACAGCCTACGGCTCCGTCGTTGTTAGGGCTGTGAAGTCGGCTGAGGCGCCGCATCCGGGCGTCGTCTTCATTCCCTACGGGCCTTGGGCGAACATGGTTACGAACCCGACCACGCACAGCACGGGCATGCCCAGCTATAAGGGGGTAGACGCCTTCGTCGAGCCGGCCCCCGGCGAGCGTGTCCTCGAGCTTAAGGAGCTCCTCAGGGCGGCCTACGGGAGGTCTTGAGTTGCGTGTGGTTAAGGACGTTGTTTGCCCCTTCTGCGGGTGCCTCTGCGACGACCTAGAGCTGGAAATCGAGGGAAGAGAGGTCAAAGCAGTCAGAAACGCCTGCGCTGTGGGTGAAGCTAAGTTCCTGCACTACGGAAAGCACGAACGCACAAGGCCCATGATAAGGAAAAACGGTGAACTCGTCGAGGTGAGCCTAGACGAGGCGATTAGGAAGGCTGCTGAAATCCTCGCTGAGGCAAAATACCCCGTGCTTTTTGGGTGGAGCAGCACGTCCTGCGAGGCTGTGAGGGTCGGCCTCCAGCTCGCAGAGGAGGTCGGCGCAATCATCGACCACTGCTCCAGCGTCTGCCACGGGCCCTCAGTGCTGGCGATACAGGAGGTCGGATTAGCCGGCTTCACGCTCGGCCAGTCTAGGCACAGGTTCGACTTGATAATATACTGGGGAAGCAACCCCCTAGACTCCCACTTCAGACACTTCGAGAGATACTCAACCTTCTCTGAGGGGCGGTTTAGGCCTTCAATCTCACGCAGAAGCATCACGCAGTTCCTCTCGACGCTGGCTGAGAGGAGAATAAAACGCGTAACTAGGAGGCTCCTGATTAAGGAGAGGGAGGAGGGCTTCTATTTCGGGGCGAGGAGGGCGCCCTCTGGGCCCTTCAAGGAGCGTGATAGGAAGCTCATCGTCGTGGATGTGCGTAGAACCCGTGCTGCGAAGATGGCTGACTTCTTCCTTCAGGTGAAGCCCAACACGGACTACGAGATTATTCAGGCGTTGCGCATGCTGATACGCGACATGGAGCTGGACGTAGACGAGGTGGCGGGCATACCCGTCGAGGTGCTGGAGGAGCTGGCGGACATACTCGTGAACGCTAAGGTGGGGGTCCTCTACTTCGGAGTCGGACTAACCATGAGCAAGGGTAAGCACAGAAACATCGAGGCCGCCATATCCCTCGTCCGAGACCTAAACGCCAGAGCGAAGTTCCACATACTCCCCATGAGAGGCCACTACAACGTAACCGGCGCAGACGTTGTCATCACTTGGACGACGGGCTACCCATACGCTGTGGACCTCACGCAGGGCTACCCACGCTACAACCCGGGGGAGACCTCCACCATAGATGTCCTGCTGAGGGATGACTGCGACGCCTTCCTCTGCATCGCCTCTGACCCAGTTGCGCACTTCCCGAGGCGGGCTGTTGAGAACATGCTCAAGCACCCGCTCATAGCAATCGACCCCGTCGTTTCCGCAACCACTCTGGTTGCGGACGTGGTCATACCCTCGGCCTTTTCTGGTATAGAGGTTGGGGGGACGGCCTACAGGATGGACCACGTCCCGATTACGCTTAAGAAGGTTTTTGAGCCTCCTGAGGGCTACCTGCCAGACGAGGAGATTTTGAAGCGGATACTGGCGGAGGTTAGGAGAATTAAGGGGAAGGCTGCTGAGGCCCTCGTTCCAGCAGGAGCTTAGGAGGTGGTCTCCGGGATGGCTGTTTTGCTCATAAAAAACGGCTATGTCTACGACCCAATAAACGGCGTAGACGGGGAACGCATGGACATAGCCGTGAAGGATGGCAAGATTGTGGAGGACGTGGATGAGCGGGAGGCCAGGGTGATCGACGCCAGCGGCATGGTGGTTATGCCCGGGGGCGTCGATATTCATGCGCATATTGCTGGGGCTGAGGTGAACGCTGGTAGACTGCTTAGGCCCGAGGACCATGTGAAGGACGTTGAGCCACGCACGGCCATCACTAGGGCTGGGGTGGGCTACTCTATACCGTCTACCTTCACGACCGGATACCGCTACACACGCATGGGCTACACGACTGTGATGAACCCGTCCATGCCTCCTCTGGAGGCCAGGCACACCCACGAGGAGCTAAGCGACACACCAATAATAGATAAGGCCTCCTACCCGCTGCTTGGAGACTCGTGGTTCGTCCTAGAATTCCTGTCAAAGGACATGATTGAGGAGTGCGCCGCCTTCGTCGCATGGATGATGTGGGCAACAAGGGGCTACGCAATAAAAATCGTCAATCCGGGAGGCCTAGAAACTTGGGGCTTCGGTGGAAACGTCAGGGACTTGAACGACGAAGTCCCACACTTCGGCATCACCCCGAGAGAAATTGTGCGTGGACTGTGCAAAGTGAACAAGCTCCTCAACCTCCCACACACAATCCACGTCCACACAAACAACCTCGGCGTGCCGGGAAACTGCGAAACAACCCTAAAGACGCTCATGTGCGTCGAGGACCTGGCCGAGGACGGGGAGCGAGCCATACACATCACGCACTGCCAGTTCAGCGCCTTCCTCGGGGACGACTGGGCCACGATGGAGTCTGGGGCCCCACTCATAGCCAGATACATGAACAGGCACAGCCACGCAACCATAGACATGGGCCAGGTCATATTCACCGACACGACCACGATGACGGCTGACGGCCCCTTCCAGTATGGGCTTCATCTGCTAAGCGGAAACAAGTGGATAAACCACGACGTTGAGACCGAGACGAGCAGCGGAATAGTTCCCTTCAGGTATAGGCGGACGAGCAGGGTTCACGCAACGCAGTGGTGTATCGCTCAGGAACTCGCACTACTCATAGAAGACCCTTGGAAAATCTACCTGACGACCGACCACCCGAACGGTGGGCCCTTCACGAGCTACCCGAGGATTGTCTCTTGGTTGATGAGCGTTAAGGCTAGGGAAGAGGAGCTTAAGCGGATGAACAGGAGAGCTGTGAAGAGGAGCGTTTTGCCGACAATCGACAGGGAATACAGCCTGTACGAAATCGCAGTAATCACGAGGGCTGGGCCCGCTAGGGCGCTGGGCTTAGAGAACAAGGGGCACCTCGGGGTCGGCGCAGACGCAGACATCGCAGTCTACCCGCTAAACCCAGAGGAGGTAGACCCGAGCAGGGACTACAAGCTGGTTAGGCGTGCCTTCAGCCGAGCCGCATACACGATTAAGAGCGGGGAAATCGTCGCCAAGGATGGGGAAATCGTGAAGGCGCCTGACGGAAAAACCTACTGGGTGGACGTGAAGGTTCCAGAGGACCTGTGGGAGGCTGTTAAGTCCGAGATTGCCGAGGTTTGGGAGGACTACTACACGGTCCGCTTCAGCAACTACCCCCTAACAGACCACTACCTCAAAATCTCCAGCCCGATAACCCGTCAGGCACGCATGTAGGAGGTAAAGCAAAAATGGCAACCATAACCCTAACACCAAAATACAGCTTCACAGTCCCGGTCTACGCACCATGCATATCCCCCGACAGCTTCGCTGGGAAAACTCTGAAGGAAATAGGCGAGCTTGAGGTTTGGGAGGGAAACCGCAGGAAAAAACTGAAACAACTCTTTGACATAAAGGGAAAAACCGCCGACACACCCGAAGAAATCACGATAAAGCTTTCTGGAAACCTGTGGAAGGTCAGGCGCATAGGCGAAGAAATGACAGCTGGAAAAATCCTAATCGACGGAGACGCTGGACTCCACCTCGGAGTGAAGATGCGTGGAGGCACAATCACAGTGAAGGGAAACGCTGACTCGTGGCTTGGCTCACAGATGCGTGGAGGCACGATAGAGGTGATGGGGAACGCAAAGGACTATGTCGGCGGAGCCTACAGGGGGAGCGGAGTCGGGATGCGTGGAGGCACAATAATAGTTCATGGGAACGCTGGCTACGATGTCGGGGAGTGGATGCGTGGGGGCTTCATAAAGATAATGGGGAATGTCGGAGCCTACACGGGGGTTCACATGCAGGGCGGAACCATACTCGTTCAGGGAGACTCGGAAGGCAGGATAGGCGCCCTGATGAAGGGGGGAAAGATAGTCCTTATGGGGAAGATAGACTCGATACTCCCGAGCTTCACGATACAGGACTTGAAGAAGAGGACGAAGGTTGAGGGGGAAGCCGTAGAGGGCCCCTTCTACGTCTTCATTGGAGACCTGACAGAAGACGGCTCCGGGAAGCTCTTCATATCAAAGAAGAGCAACCCGCATCTAAGCTTCTACGAGAGGTTAATTTAGGCATGAGCCTCGGCATAAGCGTGAACGAGGCGGCCCTGCCGCACGTCGAGGAGCTCTGCGTGAGGGCTGACGAGCTTGGCGTGCTTGTCGAGGAGGTCGGCGGGGCAACCCTCATAGACGCTGGGCTCGAAGCTTCAGGAGG
>QMYG01000043.1 GCA_003662535.1 Candidatus Bathyarchaeota archaeon | reverse complement strand
CCTCGATTCCGCCGCCCACTCCAGCCCCGCCGACAGGCCCACAGGCGGAGCAGCCGAGCATCCTAGAAACAGCAAACAGGATGGTCATCTACACAGCCTACCTCACACTAGAGGTAGACAGCGTAGACGCTGCCATAGCGCAAATCATGCAGACGGCATCAGCCGTAGGGGGCTATGTGGCTGGAATGGACATCTACACAAGAGACGGCGCAAAGGCAGGATACATAACCATAAAGGTGCCCCAAAAATCCTTCTACCAAGTCCTAGACCAGCTGAAGCAGCTCGGGGAAGTAAAGGGTGAAACAATAAACACCGAGGACGTAACTGAGCAGTATATAGATTTGCAGGCGAGGCTGAACAACCTCCAAAAGCAGGAGCAACGCCTCCTAGAAATCCTAGAGATGGCTGAGACCGTAGACGAGGTTTTGGCCGTAGAGAAGGAGCTGGAGCGTGTCAGGGGCGAGATAGAGTCCCTCACGGGGCAACTACAATACATAGAGAGGAGGGTGGACTACTCCACAATCACCATAAACTTGGTGGAAAGGACGGAGGAGCCTTGGATTCACATCCCGAGCGTGGATTGGAGCAAACCAATAGAGGCTGGTCTCTGGGGCCTCTCCCTAATTGCTCAGCTGATAATATCCGCCAGCATAGTCCTAGCGCCGTTGGCTGCTGTAGGCTTTGCAGGCTACAAGGTCTATCAGAGCTTTAAGCGTAGAAGCGGAGAAGCTGGGTAGGATTCGGAAGCTTCCCTTTTCTTTTTCTCTCCCCACCAAGAAAGCTTTATGCCAGCCCGTTCGCTATCAAGTTTTAGCCCACCCTTGTTGGAGGGTTGCGTGTGGGCAGGGTGGAGCGTAGGGCCGCTGACTGGCTCAAGCGTGGTGGCCGAATGCTCTCCTCCACCTGCCCTAACTGCGGCTCACCCCTCTTCGAAATCGGGGGTGAGGTCTGGTGCCCAAGATGCAACCAGCCTGTGCTCACGGCAGAGAACAAACGCCTCGTCCTAGAAATTGAGAGCCTGAACGTGCTCCAGCGTGTAGAGGAGACCCTCATAACTAGGATAGGTCAGGTGGAAACAGAACTTCGTAGGGCGAAGAGCCTTCGGGGCGTGAGGGCCTCGGCCCACACGCTATACCTGCTCCTATCCTGCCTAGAGAGCGTGAGGAAGATTAAGGGCGGGTAACTGGGTAAACCTGCTTTACTTGAGCGGTATATACATCGAAGACCTAGATGCACCGACGCCCGGCGCCCCGTGCTTCACAGGCTTGTTCGTTATGGCGAACTCGCCCAAGTAGTGCCCAATCATCTCGGGCTTAATCTCAACGGGCACGAAGTCCTTGCCGTTGTGAACGTGAATCGTCATGCCAATCATCTCTGGCAGGATTATCATGTCCCTTACATGCGTCCTTATCGGCTTCTTGTTCCCGTTCCTCTTCGCCGCCCTAATACGCTCTAGGAGGATTCTCTGCTCCTTTGTTAGGCCCCTCTGGAGGCTCCTCCTCTGCCTAGCTGGGAGTAGCCTGATGAACTCGTCCATCGAGAGCTTCTGAAGCTCCTCCACTGTGTAGCCCTTGTACCTGAACTCCCTAGGCATTTCCCTAGCACCAACCACAATTATAAATGGTAGACTCTAATTAAGGTTTCCTGAGAAAGGAAGCAGACTCCACGCCTGCGTCTACAATTCTTAATGAAAGCCTCTCCGTTTCGCAAGCCAGCATGTTTTATATTTGTCGTTTTCCTGTGTAGTTAGTGATTGTTCATGGTCATTACTGGGGAGTTTATTAGGAGGCTGAGGCTGGAGGCTGGTCTGACCCAGCAGGAGCTGGCTAGGCTTGCAGGCGTCTCGCAGGCCCACATCGCCAAGATAGAATCAGGCAAGGTAGACCCTAGGCTTTCCACGATAAACAGGATTTTGCGTGTCCTGACTGAGGGTAGGGGGATACCCTGCCACAGGCTGATGACGCCCAACGTCATCAGCGTCTCCCCAGACGACACTGTGGAGGAGGCTTGCAAGCTCATGGTGAAGCACGCCATAAGCCAGCTTCCAGTCATGAAGGATGGACGGGTTGTCGGGACAATAACCGAAAAAGCCATAGTCAGGCATCTCAGCCCAGACCTAGCTAAACAAAGCGTTAAGGCCGTGATGGAGCAACCCCTACCAACCATTTCAAAGAATGCAAGCATAGAAACGGTGGCGCTACTCCTCGAAGACAACCCGGGCGTATTGATAACCGACGGCGGGGAGATAGTCGGCATTATAACCCGCTCAGACCTGCTGAGAATTATCATCGAGGGGACGAAGATGGCGATAACGAAGAAAATGTAAAATTCTCCGCCGCGGCCCTCCTAGTGGTGGATGTGTTGCTCCCCGAGGCCTTCGAGAAGGACGCCCACACAGCTATGGATAGGCTTAAGGAGATGGGCGTAGACGAGGTGCTAATCGTCCACCACGACGACGCCGACGGCTTGGCATCAGCCGCCATAACGAAGACCGCTATGGAGAGGGAGGGCTACGGGACGAAGACACTCTGCCTCGAGAAGCTATACCCCGAGGTTGTGGAAAACATCCACGCTGGAGAGGGTAGGGTCGTCTTCTACTGCGACATAGGCTCCCCACATGCGGACAAAATCTCCGACTTCAATCAGGGCAGAAACCTAGTGATTATCCTAGACCACCACGACCCGGCCGAGGCGACAGACCCGAATGTCTATGACCTAAACTTGGAGCATTACGGCTTTCGTGGCGAGACCGACTTCTCGGGAGCAACCTGCAACTACCTCTTCGCACGCTCCATAGGGGAGTGGAACGCCGACCTCTCCTACCTAGCGTTGGTCGGGAGCCAAGAGATACCGGGCGGGCTGCAGTCCCTAAACCTGTGGGTTTTGAGGGATGCCGAGGAGCACCACATCGTCCAAGTGAAGAGGAAGAGCATAAAGATAATTCCGCTCGGAATAAGCGTCAAGCAACTCTTTAAGAAGCTCCAGATTTTAGGGGCTGTCGGCTACTATCAGGGGGGCCCAGAGCTGGGAATAAAGGCGGCGCTCGAGGGCCTAACCCCAGAAATAAACAGGTTTGTTGAGGAGCTGGAGGAGAGAAGGAAGAGTGCTAATCGGAAGCTCCTAGAAAGGCTCAGGCGGGAAGGCTTGAACGAAACTGAACACATTCAGTGGTTTAGCGCTGGGGACGCCTACAGGGGCATGGGCGCAAAGACTATTGGGACTTTCTGCTCCTACCTCACCTACCAGCGTGTCGTGAAGCAGGACAAATACCTCCTAGGCTTCATGCCCCTAGAACCCGTAATCCCCGGATATGGAGAGCTGAAGGGAAGCTACCTAAAGGCCTCTGTGAGGACGCCTAGGCTACTCTCGAGGCTTATAGACGAGGGGAGGAGGCCCACAGCCCTAGAACTGCTACAGGAGTCTACCAGAGGCTTCGGCATCTCAGCCGACGGACATGCCTACGCCGCAAGCGTCGTCCTACCCACCGGAAAGATGGAGGAAATGATTGAGAGGGCTGACAGGTTCGTCTCCGACTTTAACCCCTAGCCTCCGCAGCCCGCTCCTCGCCCTTCAGAACCTGCTCCTCGGGCGGGGGAGGCCTAATTAGGCCCTTCTTCATGAGAATGTGAACGGACTCACGGGCATTCTTTATGATGGTTACTGCACGCTCCCAGAGCTCCTGCCTGCTGGGCTTTATCCTCGCCACGCCCTCCCTAATTGATTCTAGGGCGCAGGCGACAGCCTCCCTCGGGTAGACCTCCCACTCGCTCATGAGGGGCACGATGTAGTCCTCCCTGAGGCCCCTCTCCTCAGCGTATTCGGCTAGGGCCTTGGCGGCGGCTATGCACATATCGTCGGTTATTGTCTTCGCCCTCACGTCCAGAACTCCTCGGAATATGCCCGGGAAGCCGAGCGAGTTATTTATCTGGTTTGGAAAATCCGACCTGCCTGTGGCGACTATGCGGGCGCCAGCCTCCTTGGCCTCCCAGGGCCATATCTCTGGAATCGGATTGGCGCAGGCGAAGACTATGGCGTCGTCTGCCATGCTGCTCACCCACTCAGGCTTAATCACGCCGGGGCCGGGCCTAGAGGCGGCGATGCATACGTCGGTTCCCTTCATGGCCTCCGGTATTCCGCCCGTTCTCTGTTCTCCGTTAGTTTTTAGGCAGAACTCCCATTTCCACGGGTTTTCTTCCTTCCTTTCCTCTAGGTCTTTTCTGTTCTGGTGCAATATGCCTTTGCTGTCTACCATTATCATGTTTTCTGGCTTCACTCCAGCCCTCATGAGGACTATGGCTGTTCTGGTGTTGGCGGCTCCGACGCCTATTATGGAGACTAGGATTTCATCCATTTTCTTTCCGACGACTTTTAGGGCGTTTATGAGGCCTGCGAGCACTACTGTGGCTGTCCCCTGCTGGTCGTCGTGCCAGACCGGGATGTTTAGGGCTTCTCTAGCCTCCTCTAGGACGTGGAAGCACTTCGGCTTCTCGATGTCCTCTAGGTTTATGCCGCCGAAGGTCGGCTCAATCCACTTGAGGAACTGAACAAGCTCGTCCTTCGTCTTTGCTGAGACGCAGAGGGGAAAGGCGTCTACCCCTCCGAGATACTTGAAGAGCAGGGCCTTACCCTCCATGACTGGGAGGCCGGCCTCGGGGCCTATGTTGCCCAAGCCGAGAACCCTAGAGCCGTCGCTCACCACAGCCACAAAATTCCACCTATTAGTGTATTCGAAGGAGAGGTCCGGATTCTCCTTAATCTTCCTGCATGGGGCCGCCACCCCGGGCGTATACCAGATGGCGAAGTCGTAAAAGGTTCTCACGGGGCACTTCGCCATAACCTGAATCTTTCCGCCGTAGAAGGAGTGGTAGACTGTGGCGAGCCGCGCAGGCCTCCTAGCCTTCTCCAAGAGCTCATCCACCGTAACACGCTTCATAACTTACTCACCAGCACGCCAGTTGACAAATATCTAATGCGCCTTTCATAAGTTAAAACTTACCCAACAGCTCCGACCGCTCATAGCCATTAAGGGAAAATCTTATGGGAGTGCGGCGGTTTTTGTCCGGTCTGAAAGGATTAAGAAGAATAAGAAATTTCTAGAATTGCTTGAAAAAGCATGGAGTGTATTTTACTTTGAGGGAAAGTAAAAGAAACTAATCCAAGAGGGTTTGGAATAAATACCAATGCTGTTAGAAGGCTTGTAGAAATCGCTAAGAATAAAGGTAATTATGTTAAAATAGAATCCAGAAGAATAGAAGATGAAAAGTTGAGGAGGGAATATTTTAAACGCTGGTATAATTTTATGAAGAGCTTCATTGATTACTTATCGAGAATTCAGTAAGTCTCCTTTGGGAGAATTCACGTAAGCACTGATTTATCCTTTCTTTAGCTATTTTTATGTATTCTTCGTTTATGTCTATTCCGATGAAGTGCCTTTCGGTTTTTATGGCGGCGGTGGAGGTTGTTCCGCTTCCCACGAAGGGGTCTAGCACCACGTCTCCCTTGAAGGTGTAGAGTTGGATGCACCTGTAGGGTAGCTCGTCTGGGAATGGAGCTGGGTGGTTCACCCTCTTCGCAGATTCCGGCGGGAATCTCCACACACTTTTGGTGAATTCGAGAAATTCATCCCTACTTATCGTATCCCTTCGATT
>QMYG01000042.1 GCA_003662535.1 Candidatus Bathyarchaeota archaeon | reverse complement strand
GTGTTATGGCTCCTATTATGACACGGTCTATTATGTCGCTGACCCATACCTCGGTTATGGTTTCCATGTTCTCAATGAATATTCTTGCTACGCCCCTGTCGATGTTTATCATGCCGGCCCCCGTTTTGACTTTATCAGTCCTGATAATCGTTATGCCCAGCTTCTCGGCTATTCTCCTTGGAAGTACGGAGAGGGTGGCCCCCGTATCGACTAGGGCGTCTACGTCTATGCATTTAGACTTGTTCATGGAGCACATCCTTGCCTTAATCCATACGTGGTCCATAGACCAACCACAGTAAAACCGTTGGAAAAGTTGCACATAACCTTTCCCACACGCCTTTAACACATGCGAGCTAAGACGAGCCACCCTTAGCATCTAGTGGGCGAGCGAAGCCTATAAAGACAGTTGTTGTGAAGATTGGAAGTTAATAAGCATTGTTCTCGGTTTTTGTTGTTGGTGTTTGGTTTGGGCTGGGTTGAGGGGGCTAAGCGTGGGGCTGCTGTTGAAGCTATAAGGCTCGTTAGGGACGGCTTTATCGTTGGTTTAGGTAGTGGGAGCACTGTTGCCTATGCGATTGCCGAGCTGGGTAGGCGTGTTCGTTCTGAGGGGCTGCACGTCTTGGGTGTGCCTACGTCGTTTCAGGCGTTGGAGCTGGCTGTCAGGCACGGAATCCCCCTAACCACGCTACATGAGCATCCGGAGCTAGACCTAGCCATAGACGGAGCAGATCAGGTAGACTCGAGGTTGAACCTGATTAAGGGGCTTGGAGCCGCCCTGACGAGAGAGAAGGTTGTGGCGGCCTCGGCCAAGCTCTTCGTCGTCGTTGTGGACGAGAGGAAGCTGGTTGAGACCCTTGGGGGCGGCGTCCCCGTGCCCGTTGAGGTTCTTCCCTTCGCTGTCCCGCTGGTGATGAGGAGGCTCGGCGAGCTGGGCCTCAAAGCCGCAGTCCGAACGGCGGGGAAGGGCAAGGTTGGCCCAGTAATTACGGACAATGGAAACGTGATTCTCGACATTAAGGTAGACGCCGTCGAGGAGCCGGCAAAACTCGACAAACAACTGAAGCAGATTCCGGGCGTCATCGAGACAGGACTATTCGTTGATATGGCCGACATAGTCTACGTCGGTGGGCGTGAGGGTGTCAGGAAAATAGAGAGGGGAAGGAAGGTAGAAAAAGGGTGGACCGACGCCGACTAGAGGTTGAGCAAGTAGAGCCCAGTAGCCTCGTCTAGACTCCTCTTCAGCTTCAGCTCAGGGCAGTCAAAGATTGCCAGCTCCACGGTGGCGGCGACGGGGCTCCCCTGCATGAGGTGGCCGCCGGTCGTCTTCCCGGTTCTGTCTCCGACGACCACGTGGGCATGAATCACTGTTTCGCCGTCCTTCTTCGATATGTTTCCGAGGCAGCTGAGGAGTTCCACCTCCTCGTCCACAGGAATCTCGACGTATTTTCGTTCTTTTATGTCGTAGTATGCTAGTTTCGCCTTTTTCAGAGCCCCTATAGCCATAAAAACTCCGCTTTCTATGCCGCTTTCGTCAGCCCTTCTTTTTATGGCTTCTAGCAGGTCTTCTCCTGTTTTTAGCCTGTAGAATAGCACTCTTTTGATGGGTGATTCGGCCACAGCGCACACCCAATTTATGAGGTACGCATGAAAGCATAAATCAATGCGGCGGCTCACTGACTTTTAAGCTCTTGTATGAGGGCTCTGGCGGTGAGCCTGACCGCCTCTGCACTACTATATTTCGGCTTCCAGCCTAAGGCTTTCATCTTGCTTATGTCGAGGTGCATATATTTCACGTCTCCCCTCCACCCCCGACCGCCATCAACACCCCCAGTGAACTTGAAGCGCACGTTTTTCAGGCCCATCTCGTCTACCACTATATCGGCAATCTCCTTGACGTTTATCCAGTCCTCAGAGCCGATGTTGTAGATGGCTACGGGGCTTTCCTGAGTCTCCATCCCGAGAAGCATAGCGTCTATGCAGTCGTCTATGTAGAGGTAGGATTTCGTCTGTGTGCCGTCCCCGAGTATCTCCAACTCGCGGGAGTTCCTCAAGAGCTTTCTGACGAAGTCGTATATCACGCCGTGCCTGCTCCCTGGGCCGACGATGTTGGCCAAGCGATATATTAGTGCCCTGAAGCCGTAGTTGTAGGCGTAGGACGTGATTAGAGCCTCGCAGGCCAGCTTACAAGCACCATAGACGGATATTGGCTTAAGCGGGGCGTAGTCCTCAGGGGTGGGAAAGCGGCGTGCATCTCCATAGACTGTGGAGGAGGAAGTAAAAACAAAAACGTCCAAGTCTACCTCCCTACGCACAGCCTCCAACAAGTTGTATGTAGCCAGAACATTCTGCCTATAATGCTCGTCGGGGGAGACGAAGCTCGTCCTAACCTCAGGATTGGCAGCCAAATGAAAGACAGTCCTACAGCCCTCTATAGCTCTTCTCAAATCTTCGGGATTAAGCAGGTCTCCACGTATAAACGAGAAGTTCGGGCTTCCGCCAAACCTCTCAAGATTCCTCGGGTCTCCAGAAGAGAGATTATCAATAACCCTAACCTCATAATCCCTCTTCAGCAGGGCCTCGACTAAATGGCTCCCTATAAAGCCCATCCCCCCAGTAACTAGGATGGGCTCTAAGAGCCCCATTGAAGCCTTCACTCCCCGTAGAGCATTCTAAGGAGCCCTAAGGCCTTGGCCTCGATGCTCGACCCGTTCGGAACTAATGCTAACACGGCGTCTTTCAGGTCTTCTTGGCTTATCGCCTTAAGCTTCAGGAAGCAAACCACCGATACCACCATTATTGCTGGGGCGCCCAAGAACCAAGGGACTCTTAGAAGACCGACTAGGTAGGCTGCGGCGAGGGGAGTTCCAACTAGGATGGCTAGTTCTTTCCAGAAGATTTCTAGGCCTATCTTTTTTGCTACTAGGACTGCTAAAGCTGCTCCTACTAGCGAGCCTGTTAGGAAGCCTATGGCTGCGCCGATGCCTCCCATGTCGGCTAGCATGAATGCTAAGAAGACCCTCGGGGCTGTCTGCGCTATGCTTAAGGCGAGTACGAAGCTGTATCGCCCGTAGGCGTAGGTTAGGCTCCAGACACCCATGAAGAGCGCTATAGGCGCAGCAGACAACGCTAGGAGAGCCAGCTCTAGTGATGCTTCTACATAGTCTGCACCCATAAGCCCGAGAACTACCGCTGAGTAAGCCACAAGTATCGCCGCCAGCGGCGTGGACGCCGCAATCGCTATCTTTGTAGCCCTCCAAGCGGCCCTCTTCCGCCCATCATTCATGCCGGACAGCAGGGGAAACATAGTAGACAACAGCGATTGCGGCAGCGCTATCACTACGCTCGCTATGGCCAGTGCGACGTAGTAGAGGCCTGTCTCCACCGCCCCGTGAACCCCGAAGACTACCAGCACTCCCGTCCACATCCCTAGGGCTGAGAGGGCTGCTCCAGGCCACGACGCTAGGCCCGCCTTTAGTATGTCCATCATCGCCTTTAGAGAGACGCCGAACTTCACGTCGTGAAAGTTGTGTAGCAGTAGAAGGGAGAGCATAACAACAGCCATAGTTACTGCTGTTAGGTAGCCTAAAGATGCGCCTACTCCGCCCCAACCGAGGTAGACGAGAGAAATTCCGACAATAAAGCGGAATGCTCCAGATATAACGGAGGTCATTGCGATGAAGTGGGTCTTTAGTGTGGATGTGTAAAACGAGTATAGAACCTGCTTTAGGCCGCTGAGTATGACTAGGGAGCCTGCTATTAGGACAAATACGGGCTTTATCTGCGATAGCATCTTCACAATTAGGTATAGAATTAGTGAGACGCCTACGAAGCTTACGAGCAGTATGATGATTATGGATGAGCCTAGGTAGACGCCTAGGTTTATTGCGTCCCCCGAGCCTGCGCATTCCCCGAGGAAGCGCTGAACCCCTGTGGGTATGCCGAGGAAGGATACCTGCCCTATCAGGGCGGCTAGGCTGACTGTGGCTGCGGCTAGGCCTGTGGCTGAGGGGCCAGCTGTGCTCGATATGATGAGCCAGTAGAGGTAGCCTACGAAGCAGGTGAGGACAACGTCCAAGTAGAGCCATAGGCCTCCCCGTGTAGCTCTGGAGACTCCTGAGAGGTTCTCCACGACTTTTCCGCTCCCCTTCAGCGGCCTCTGCATAGAAGGTCTTATTGATACATTTAAATATGTTTTCATATTTTTAGTGTTGGTTTACGTTACTGATGCACCGGCTGAATGCATTATTTGTTGTGTGTTTCCTGCGGTATTATTTAGTATTTTTCGTGCGTTTTGTGTGCATTCTCCAGCTTAGTGCCATAGTTCTCGGGTGCGACGCCTTGACTTCGTCCAGTCTACCTACGGATGTGTTGCTTGGTGCTTGTTTGAGCTTGTCAGGCGTTGCGTAGGCTTGGCGTGATATGTTCTCCATGGCCTTCACCATTCCTTCCAGCTCTTCCAGGCCATAGGACTCTGTGGGCTCTATCATTAGGGCTTCGTCCACTATGAGTGGGAAGTATATTGTTGGGGCGTGGATTCCACAGTCCAGTAGTGCTTTTGCCACCTCTAGGGCTGTTATTCCAGCCTCTTTCTTCATTGGTTTTGCGCTTAGGACGAATTCGTGCTTTCTCGGCCTTTCGGGCGTGTAGGGTAGCTCGAATCCACGCAGCCTCTGCAGTTTCCTCATTAGGTAGTTTGCGTTTAGCACCGAGACCTCTGCGGCCTCCTTTAGGCCTTCGGGGCCGAGGCTGAGTATGTATATGTATGCCTTCACCAGTACTGAGACGTTTCCGTAGAAGCTACGGATTTTCCCTATGCTGTGTGGCCTGTCGTAGTCTAGCGTGTAGCGTTCTCCGTCGTAGACTATTCTCGGAACTGGCAGGAACTTTTCCAGCTCTTCTATTACGCCGACTGGGCCTGCGCCTGGGCCTCCCCCGCCGTGTGGGGTTCCGAAGGTTTTGTGTAGGTTTATGTGGACTATGTCGAAGCCCATGTCTCCTGGCCTAGCCTTTCCTAGAATTGCGTTGAGGTTTGCCCCGTCGTAGTATAGTAGGCCTCCAGCGTCGTGGATTACCTCAGCTATCTCCACTATTCGAGACTCGAAGATTCCCAGCGTGTTCGGGTTGGTCAGCATCAGCCCAGCGGTCTTCTTTGATACCGCCGCCTTCAGAGCCTCTAAGTCTACGCACCCCTCCTCGTTTGACGGGACGACCACCACACGGAAGCCCGCCATCGCTGCGCTCGCCGGGTTTGTCCCGTGTGCGGAGTCTGGGACAATTATTTCTACCCTCTGGCCTAGCTCCCCCCTGTGTTTGTGGTATGCCCTCATTAGCAGGACGCCTAGCAGTTCTCCGTGTGCGCCTGCCGAAGGCTGGAGGCAGACAGCGTCCATGCCCGTTATTTCAGCCAGCCACCTCTCAAGCTTATAGAGAATCTCTAAGAGGCCCTGAACGGTCTCGGGGTCTTGGTATGGGTGAACAGCCGTTAAGCCCGGATGCTTGACGAGCGTTTCCGAGATTCTAGGGTTGTATTTCATCGTGCAGCTTCCAAGCGGATACAGCCCCAAGTCTACGCAGTAGTTCATCTGCGAGAGCCTTAGGTAATGCCTCAGGACTTCTGGCTCGGAGAGCTGTGGGAGGGCTGGAGGCTCGCTCCTTCGGAGAGCAGGCGGAACCTCCTCCAGAACGTCCCCAACCTCGTCCACGATTTCCCTTTCTGCGGGGGGAGGTATGTAGCCCCGTCTACCTTCAGCGCCAAGCTCGAAGATTAGGGGTTCACCCCACCTAGCCTGCCTAAACTCGGAATTAACCGCCATGCGTAACCACCTCCCTAACGGCGTCTACCAAGCGGTCTATGTCCTTCTTCGTGTGCACCTCGGTTACGCAGAGGAGCATGGATTGGCCGAG
>QMYG01000041.1 GCA_003662535.1 Candidatus Bathyarchaeota archaeon | reverse complement strand
GTAGACGGCTCAGCAGTCCTCGTGGGAAACGTAATCCTAGACATGAATTACGAAATGATGGCAAGAGTCCTCAAAGTCCCCAGCGAAAAATTCAGGGACAAACTGGCAAAAAGCATGAGGGAGTGGGTAACAAGCCTAAAGCGTGAGCTAGGCTACGTGCCAGAGAGGGACGAAATCCAAAAACGCCTAATCGAGGGATACGAGAAGATAGGGATGAAGCTCGTCCCCGGGGAAATAAGCGAGGAGGAACTCAGAATTTTTGAGGAGGAGGTTAGGCCCCGCCACACCTCAGAGGAGTGGCTCTACATGCCCGAGGCGAGGCACCCAAGCCTCACGGGGAGAGCCGTCAAGGTCATGGCGGGGGTGAAGGTCGTCGAGGCGATGCATAAGGCGACGAAGCTCATAAGAGTAACGATGGAGGTGGCTGAGGGCAAGATAAGAGACATACTAATTTCCGGAGACTTCTTCATGTTTCCTGAGAAGGCCTGCACGGAGCTGGAAGGGGCACTAATAGGCTCCCCGCTGGTCAGGGAGGAAGTAGAAAAAAGGGTGGAGGCCTTCTACGCAAACACAGGCGTCCAAACGCCCGGCATGACGGCTAAGGACTTCGTGGATGCAGTAATGAAGGCGGCTGAACTCCTATCGGAGTAAGCTCTTCCTCTTAGCTCTGTTCCTCTTCTTCCTCAAGAACTCTGAGGGTTCCGTATCGGCCTACATTCAGCTGAGGCTCACCCATGAAGGTGGTTACATAGCCGTTCTCGATGCGTATCACATAGTTTACGCCGACCCTGTCTATGTTGTCGTCCCAGAGGGCGAGCTTGATGGAGCCGGTGTCGTCTGAGACAACGGCAGTGGCGACTCTATGCATCTTCCCGTCGTAGCGTGATGTAACCTCACGAACCTCGCTTATCTCCAAGACCTTGACAGTTATGTCTACACGCCGCATTCCAACCCTCAAATCCGAAACGTTCATTTGCTTCTTTCCACTCTCCTTTCCCTATTTTCAGCCCGACAGAACCATCTTTCGGCTCCAAGCCTCAGAGGGTTCTGTGTAAGGCTTGAGGGCATAGTGCAGCATCTAACATATAAAGTTTGCCGAGTTCCCTGCAGAAGCCAGCCTAGCCTCGCCATGAAAGACCCGTTAAGCCGCAGGCCTCAAAACGAAGTCGAACTGGTAGACTGCATTAGGTATGGTGAGCGCCCAGACGAGGAGAGGAGCCCCAGCATCAACTATCTTGTCTGGGGGCCTGTTCGACCAGGCCAGCGTATAGCCCTTCGGAAGCAGGAAGGACATCTCGGTATATCTGGCGTCATTCAGGATTTTCTCCGTGAATCTGAGCTGATACCAGTCCCAAGTCGGGTTGAGGTCGAAGGAGAAGCTCAGGTGGAACTGCTGCCTAGGCTTAATCGCCTTAGGCTGGAAGTATAGCACAACCGCGTAGCCCCCTCCACGACCCGGCTCAACACGGACTGAGGTTATCGGAGATGTATACCAGAAATTGTATGGTGCATACCGCATCCTAGTGGCGCTGTAGCCCTTAAGCCACCCAAATCTCCCATGCGCCACGCAGGTTATGTCGTAGCACCACCTAGCCGAGCCACCCTCACGAAGCACAACTGTTACCCTCTGGTCGAGCTTATCTACCCGCTCCCCCACCTCACCCGTCCCCCAAGCCATCCAGCAAGAGGCTCCGGGCCGGAACGACCATAATATTATTGGATTTCCCCCTTAACAATTAATATGTGGTGCCCTGACGTGGCACGGTGGAGGCTCCTGAAACTGGAGCTTGAGACGCCGGGCCTGAACGTAGCCCTAGACCAAGCAATACTCCTATCCGTCGAGAGGGGCAAATCTCCTGCGACGCTGAGGTTCTGGGTGAATCCGCCCTCAGTCGTCATTGGTAAGCACCAAAACGCCAGAGAAGAGGTAGACTTCGAAGCCTGCAAGACCTACGGCGTTCAGGTTGTGAGGCGCTTCACAGGCGGAGGCGCAGTCTACCACGACGAGGGGAACCTAAACTGGAGCATAATAGCGGAAAAGGAGAGCATAGGCGTGAAGAGCGCAACATCAGCCTTCAAAATGGCTGGTGAAGCCCTAATATCAGGACTACGTGCCCTAGGATTCACAGCAGAGTTCGTCCCGCCCAACAGCGTCTACCTAAAACACGGAAAAATATCGCGCATGGCCGCCTACATGAAGAGGAAAAGCCTACTCATACATGGGACTCTACTGATAAACGCAGACCTAAAAATCCTGAGAAAGGTGCTAAAAAACCTGAAAGTCGAAGTCGCAAACCTAAGCGAAGCCCTAGGAGCCGCACCAGACCAAGACGCAATAATAGAAGCACTAACTTGGGGCTTCTCCAGCCAGTTCAACGCAGAATTCACAGCCGGAAGCATCAGCCCTTGGGAAATGGAGGAGGCTATCAGGCTATACCCACAAACCCTAGTCAGTGCCTAAAAAGAAAGAGCCCCCCTCACCTTTTCGCAGGTTTTCTTGCGCCGGGTGGGGTAGTTATATAAGAGGTTTGGTTGAACCCTCTCTTGGGTTTGGGGGGATTTGGTGAAGGCCGCAGTCCTAGTTATAGATATGCTGAACGACTTTGTCCACGGGGCTTTGAAGGTTGACAGGGCCCAGAGAATAATACCAAACATAAGAAAGCTGGTTGAACACGCCAGAAGTAGGAAAATCCCAGTGATTTACACGAATGACAGCCACATTAAGGGTGTAGACAGGGAGTTTAGGCTTTGGCCCGAGCACGCAGTTGAGGGGACTTGGGGAGCGGAGGTCATCGAGGAGCTTAAGCCTACAGAGGCGGACTACGTCGTGAAGAAACGCAGATACAGCGCCTTCTACTCAACGCACCTAGACCTACTCCTAAGGGAGCTAGACGTAGACACACTAATCCTCACAGGACTCGTTACGGACGTGTGCGTCCAGCACACAGCGGCCGACGCCTTCTTCAGGGGCTACCACATAATAGTCCCCGAGGACTGCGTGGACAGCCTCAGCGAGGAGCGACACAGAGCCGCACTGGAATACATGAAGAACATCTATGGTTGCGAAATCACTAAGACGGAGGACCTAATAGGTAGGCTTTAGTGCCAGAGGGGTTGGGATTTTGAGCCGTAGGTTCTTCGTTGCGACAGACGAGGAAATCATGGAGGGAAAAACCACAGACGTCTACTTCACAAGAACAATAAAAATACTGAAGGAGAGGGGAAAGCTAGACACGCACGTCGTGGCGGAAATCACCTCAGGAGACCTCCCCGAGGGCTGGCCCTGGGCAGTGCTATGCGGCGTGGAGGAAGTCGCCAAGCTCATGGAGGGCCGCCAAGTAGACGTCTACTCCATGCCGGAGGGCACGATATTCAGGCCTAAGGACTACTGTGGCTTTAGGGTTCCAGTCATGTTCATTGAGGGGCCCTACGGGCAGTTCTGCGTCTACGAAACACCCCTCCTAGGAATGCTCTGTCAGGCCTCGGGAGTGTCTACCAAGGCGGCTCGTGTGAAGAAGGCTGCTGGAGACTGCATAGTGGTAGCCTTCGGGATCAGGCGGATGCACCCCGCCCTATGCCCAATGATAGATAGGGCCTCCTACATAGGCGGATTAGACGCAGTTTCAAGCCTCAAAGGAGCGGAAACAATAGGAATGAAGCCCGTCGGGACGATGCCACACGCACTAATAATCGTTCTCGGAAGCCAAGTAGAGGCGTGGAAGGCCTTCGACGAACTAATGCCACCAGACGTGCCAAGAGTAGCCCTAGTAGACACATACTACGACGAGAAAATAGAAGCAGTAATGGCTGCTGAAACCCTAAAAGACAAGCTCTTCGCAGTCAGACTGGACACACCGGGCTCCAGACGTGGAGACTTCGCCGAGATAATCAGGGAGGTACGCTGGGAACTAGACCTACGTGGATACAGGAACGTCAAGATATTCCTTTCCGGGGGGTTGGACGAATACTCGGTGCTTAAATACAAGGAGGCTGGCGCAGAAGCTTTCGGAGTTGGCACGTCGATTAGCAACGCTCCTGTAGTAGACTTCGCAATGGATATAGTGGAAATTGATGGGAGGCCCGTGGCGAAGAGGGGTAAGCTCGGGGGTAAGAAGCAGGTCTGGAGATGCGAAAACTGCATGGTAGACGTAGTCAAGCCCTACAACGACACGATGCCAAAATGCCCAAAATGCGGAGGAAAAACACAGCCACTACTAAAACCACTAATAAAAAACGGAGAAATAGTGGCAGAACTCCCAGAACCAAAGAAAATCAGGGAATACGTCCTAACACAACTAGAAAAAATGACACTAGAACAGTAAAAGCCGCTCAAGAGACCCTATGACAGGCCACATAATGCCCATTCCCTATATCTAACAGCTGTGGCTCCTCGACGGAGCATATATCCATCTTGTATGGGCACCTCGTATGAAACCTACAGCCGCTTGGGGGATTTATCGGATTAGGAGTCTCACCCTTCAGAATCACACGCTCCCTCTTCGCCTTCGGGTCTGGAACAGGAATAGCAGAAATCAACGCCATAGTGTATGGATGCTGAGGATTAGTGAAGAACTCCCTAGTCTCAGCTATTTCCACGATCTTTCCAAGGTACATAACGGCGATACGATTCGAAATATACTTCGCAACCGCCAAGTCGTGCGTGATGAAAAGGTAGGTCACGTCCAGTTCCCGTTTAAGCTCTAGCATGAGTTCGAGGATTCTGGCTCTTAGAGAAACGTCTATCATTGAGACTGGCTCGTCTGCGACCACGAAGTCTGGCTTAAGTATCATGGCTCTGGCTAGGGCAACCCTCTGCCTTTCTCCTCCGCTCAGCTGGTGTGGATAGGCGTTGTAGAACTGTTCGGGTGGCGTTAAGCCCACCCTCTCAAGCATCTCCAAAACAAGCTTCTTTGCCTCGCCACCTTCAGCTATTCCATGTATCTCCAGAGGGTGCTTCACGGCATCACCTACACGCATTCTGGGGTTAAGGGATGCATAGGGGTCTTGAAAGACTATTTGCAGGCGTCTTCTAAGTTTCCTCAACTCCTCACCCCTCAGATGCGTTATGTCCCTCCCCTCAAACACTATTTTTCCAGCTGTTGGCTCAATTAGCCTCACAATTAGCCTCCCAGTAGTCGTTTTCCCGCAGCCCGTTTCTCCTGCAAGCGTGAATATTTCACCCTTCCTAATCTCGAAATCTATCCCATCAACAGCCTTAACATAATCAACCTTCCCGCTTAGGAGTCTCTCCACGAAGCTCTTCTGAACTGGAAAATACTTCTTCAGCCCTGAAACACTCAATATCTGCTCCACCATCCACACCAACCCCCCTAAGAATACTTAAAGCACTTAACCATACGTCCCTTCTCAACCTCAATCATAGGAGGCTCCTTCACCCTGCACACATCCATGGCATAGGGGCACCTCGGATGGAACCTGCATCCACTCGGAGGATTTATCAGGTCTGGGGGCGAGCCGGGAATATACCTCAGCTTCTGGTCCGACAACTGGATGTTCGGAATCGATTGGAGCAGTGCTTCGGTGTAGGGGTGTAGCGGCTCCTCGAAGATGGAGAGCGCATCGGAGAACTCCATAAGTTGTCCAGCATACATGAGTGCAATCCTGTCAGCCATTTCCGCTACAATACTTATGTCATGCGTTATCAGTATTATCCCAGCGTTGAATTTCTTCTTCAACTCCTTCATTAATTCTAGTATTTGCGCCTGAATTATCACGTCTAGCGCCGTGGTAGGTTCGTCAGCGATTATCAGGTCTGGATTCAAAGCTAGTGCAAGGGCTATCATCACCCTCTGCCTCATCCCGCCACTAAACTGGTGTGGATAATCGTTAAACCTGTCAGGAAGTATCCCGACGGACTCAAGCAGCTCCTTCGCCCTCTTCTCCGCCTCTTCCCTG
>QMYG01000040.1 GCA_003662535.1 Candidatus Bathyarchaeota archaeon | reverse complement strand
TAGTTCGGGTTGTTCACGGCTACACGAGGCAATCTCTCGTGGGCGGTGTGGAGGTCCACGTCGGTTTTAGGGGAGAGGTTCAGGTGAACCCGCCTGACATAAAGCCCGAGGACTTCCCCGAAGTAGAGAGCGGCGTTGTGAAGATTGGAGAGGTTAAGGCCAGCATGGGTGTGGCTTCTGTGGACGGCGTTGTTAGGAGCTTGGGGCAGGTTTACACCTTTACTAGGCCTGACGGTAGTCAGGGCAGGGTTATGCGTCTACGTATTGCGGACGAGACTGGCACCGTCTACCTCGTTTTGTGGAATGAGGCTGTGGACGACGCTGAGGGGCTGAGTGAGGGAGACGGCGTTAGGGTTGTGAATGCGAGGGTTAGGGAGAAGGCTACTGGTGAGCTGGAGCTTCATCTGGATAGGGCGGGGTTTTTGAGGAGGCTTGAAGCCGGCCAGGCGCCCTCTATCTCCCCGATAATGGGAATCACGAAGGTCTCTGAGCTGAGGCCCGGGCTTCAGGAGGTAGACGTTTTGGTCGAGGTTGTTCGTGTAGGCGAGGTGCGGAGTTTTCAGAGGCCCGGCGGAGGCGAGGGCCGTGTAGCTACCCTGATCGTCCGAGACGATACGGGTGTGGTAGACTTGAGCCTTTGGGACGAGAAGACGGAGCTTATTGGCAGGGTGAAGCCCGGAGACTTGCTTTTGGTTCGGGGGGCTTACACTAGGGAGCGTTTGGGCCGCGTCGGGTTGAATTTGGGGCGTAGGGGCGTCGTTGAGGTTAATCCTGAGATTCCCGGGTTTAGCGGTTTTCCTGAGGTTGAGGTTCGGGAGACGCCCATTTCTGAGATAAGGGAGGGCAGGACCTACACTGTTTGTGGTGTTGTTGATAGTGTGCCTGAGTTTAGGGAGGTTTCCACGTTTCGTGGGGAGGCCTCCGTAGCTAGTTTTTATCTCCGAGACGACACTGGGAGGATTAGGGTTTCTTTGTGGAGGGACCTTGCGCAGGCCGCTGAGGGGCTTGTTGTTGGTATGCGTGTTAGGCTTTACGACCTCTATGCGAGGATGGGGCCTTTCGGCTTGGAGCTTACCTCCGGCGTCTTGTCGAGGATGGAGGTGCTGGAGGGGGCTGGCGAAAAAGGGTGATTTTGTTTAGGTAGACTGTTTTTTGGCGGCTTCCATGCCCATTTGGAAGGCTTTTATGTTTATTTCTTTGTATCGTTCTGGGACTAGGTTTTCTATGGCTTTTTCTACGTTTTCTTTTGGTGTTGGAAGTTTTCCGGTCGAGGCCAGTGCTCCTAGCATGACCATGTTTGCGGCTATGGGTGAGCCTGCCTTTTCTGCTATTTCTACTGCGTCTACCTCGATTATGTCTGTTGTGAACCGCCTTATGGCGTCTAGGATTACTTCCATATCTGGGTATTTTGCGGCGCCCATCACGACTATGGCTGGGGCTATTGGTCTGGTGTTCATGAGGACTGTCGTTTTTTCCGATGCGTAGCGGATTACCCTTAGGGCTTCTAGCGGTTCGAGCGCGACTATTGCGTCTGCTTGGCCCTCCATGACCGTTGGGGAGTAGATTTTCTCGCCCATGCGGATGTGGCAGACGACGGAGCCTCCACGCTGCGCCATGCCGTGTATCTCGCTTACCCTCACGTCTAGGCCTGAGAGGACTGCGGCGGTTCCAAGAGTTTCAGCTAGGAGCAGGACGCCTTGACCGCCGACGCCCGAGACCACGATTTCGGTCTTCATTCTGCTTCCCTCCTTTCGGCTTTTATTGCCCCGTAGGGGCAGACCTGAACGCAGACCATGCATCCCGTGCACAGGAGCGGGTCTATGAGTATGGCTCCGTCCTTTATGTAGAAGGCGGGGCAGCCGAAGTCCTCAATGCAGGTCTTGCAGTTTGTGCAGTCATCCGTAACCACCGCCACTGGGAGCTTCTTGCCCTCTTTTCTTGCTTTTCTGACTACGAGCAGTCGGCAGGGCTGCCTAAAGACCACCACTGAGACTCCGTCTACCTGCAGTGCTTCCTTGAAGGTTTCCGTCGCCTCCTTGAGGTTGAAGGGATTCACGACCTTGACGTAGTCGGCTCCGCAGGCCTTTGCGACCTCTTCTATGAGTATGCGTTTCCCGGGCACGCCCATGCCTGTGATTCCCGTGCCCGGGTGCGGCTGGTCTCCCGTCATGGCTGTTGTTTCGTTGTCTAGGACTGCGACTGTGATTTTGTGTTTGTTGTAGGCGGCGTTTATCAGGCCCGGTATGGCGGCGTGGAAGAAGGTTGAGTCGCCCACGACCGCCACCGTCCTCGAGTTTGTGGCCTTGCTTATCCCGCAGGCTAGGCCCAGGCTTGCACCCATGCAGATGAGGGCGTCTCCGACGCGGAGAGGCGGCTGTATCCCCAGCGCATAGCACCCGATGTCCGTGGTGCAGACGACCTTCCTCCCGGTCGCCTTCTTTATCGCATAGAAGGAGGCCCTGTGGGGGCAGCCGGGGCACATGACTGGGGGCCTGGGTGGTAGACGCCTAGTGGCCTCCCTGTATTTCTGGTTTATTTCCTCGAAGTTTACCGGCGTTTCCCTGCCTAGTAGGCGTGATAAAGCCTGCACCACTAGGGCTGTGGAGAGCTCTTCGAGCCTCGGGAGCAGTTCTGCGTTCAGCTTCCCGTATATTTTTGTCTTCGGTGCATATTCCTTAGCTATTGAGCGTGTTTGCGTCTCAAGGTATGGCTCAAGCTCCTCCACGACAAGAACCTCGTCGAACTGCGAGGCGAACTCGCCTATGAGGCGTTCTGGCAGGGGATGCGTCATGCCCAGCTTCAGCACGCCTGCGTCTACCTTCATGGCTTCTACGGCGTCCATCACGTAGTTGTAGGCGGCTCCAGACGTGATTATTCCCAGTTCTGTTCCCTCCCTCACGACGCGGTTGTAGGGCGACGACTCGGAGAGGTCTTTTGCCGCCCTCATCTTCTCGAGGAGAACCCTGTGCCTGACCCTTGCGTGGGCTGGAACCATGACGAAGCGCTGCACGTCCTTGAGGAACCCCCCCTCCAGTTTTGGCTTGCGTATGGCTCCGAACTTCACCGGGCCCCTCACGTGGTTCACTCGAGTCGTGGTGCGCATCAAGCAGGGCAACTCCAGACTCTCTGAAAGCTCCAGCCCGTGCAGAACCATGTCTTTTGCTTCCTGCGGGTTTGACGGCTCAAGCATGGGTACGCCTGATAGGAGGGCGTATCTGCGGTTGTCCTGCTCGTTCTGGGAGCTGAAGGCGTAGGGGTCGTCCGCAGAGACGACGAGCATCCCAGCCCTCACACCCGTATATGCAAGCGTCATGAAGGCGTCGGCCGCCACGTTCAGCCCGACGTGCTTCATGGCGACTGCAGAGCGCACCCCGCTCATCGCAGCTCCAGCCGCAACCTCTGTTGCGACGATTTCGTTTGTGCTGTACTCCATGTAGAGGCCTGCGTCTTTGGCTACTGCTGAGAGTGTGTCTGCGATTTCTGAGGAGGGTGTTCCGGGGTAGGTGGCCATCACGCCGACTCCGGCCTCGATGATTCCTCTGGCGATGGCTTCGTTTCCCAGCAGTAGGTGGGTTTCCCCGGGGGCGTCTCTTAATATTAGTTGGGGTTTCGGCAAGCTGGGGCACCAATCTCTAGTCTACGGCGTGGTTTTTAGTCTTTTTTAAACGTTGAGTCGGTTCTCTGCGGGTGCTGATTTAGGGTTGCCTCTCCTTTTCCACTTCTCTCAGCGTTTCTTCTAATATGTTCAGTCCTGCGTCTACCAGCTCGTCGCTTATCGTTAATGGCGGGGCGATTCTCAGGGTTGAAACGCCGCAGGTTATGATTGCGAGTCCTCTGCGCCAACAACGCATCATGACTTCCTTCGCCTCCTTCTTCGCAGGCTCCTTCGTTCTCCCGTCCTTCACCAACTCAACCCCAATCATTAGGCCTTTCCCCCTGACGTTCCCTATCAGCGGGATTTCCTCGGCCAGCTCGTTCATCCTCCTCATTATGCGTCTACCCTGCCTCTCAGCGTTCTCCAGCAGGTGCTCCTCTCTAATCACGTCTATGACTGCTAGGGCGGCGGCGCACGAGACGGGGTTTCCGCCGAAGGTGCTGGCGTGGCTTCCGCCCTCCCAGTCCATGAGTCTGGCCTTTGCGACTGTAGCTCCGAGAGGTAGGCCCGACGCAACGGCCTTGGCGATGCATATCACGTCAGGCTCCACGCCCCAGTGCTCTATGGCGAACCACCTGCCAGTCCTACCCATGCCAGACTGAACCTCATCGGCTATGAAGAGGATGCCGTTTCTGTCCGCCAGCCTCCACAGCCTCTGGAAGTACCCGTCCGGCGGGACTATGTAGCCACCTTCACCCTGAATCGGCTCAGCGAGTATGGCGGCAACCTCTTCGGCTGGCAGATACTTCTCTAGGACGAACTCCTCTATGAAGTCTACGCACCAGTAGTTGCAGTCTGGGTATTCCAGCCTGAAGGGGCACCTGTAGCAGTAGGGGTAGGGGACGTGGACGACGCCGGGGAGCATCGGGTAGAAGTATCTCCGCTGAACCGGCTTGCTTGCTGTGAAGGCGAGGGAGCCTAGCGTTCTTCCGTGAAAGGCTCCTATGAAGCCTATGAACTGGTGGCGCCTCGTGTGCCACTTGCAGAGCTTGATTGCGGCCTCAACCGCTTCTGTCCCGCTGTTTCCGAAGTAGACTTTCTTTGGGAAGCTGCCGGGGGTTATTTTGCATAGTTCTTCTGCTAGCTTGACGCTCGGCTCGTAGTAGAAGTCCGTGTTTGAGTAGTGTAGGAGTCTTTCAGCCTGCTTCTTTATTGCTGAGACCACCTTCGGGTGGCAGTGCCCGACGTTTAGGCAGACGAGGCCTGAGTTGAAGTCTATGTATTCGTTTCCGTCTACGTCCCTAATTATGCAGCCTTTGCCCGACTCCACAACCAGCGGATAAAAGCGCACATAGGATGGAGAAATCACCGCCTCATCCCTTGAAAGCAATTCCCTAGCCTTCGGGCCAGGAGGCCTAACCACAATTTTCGGATATTTATTCTCCATAAACACCACCGCAAGCGAAATAATCTCATGTTCCAAAACACTTATGCTTTACGTAAGAACGCCCCATCCAAAACTGAAAAACCGGAAAACGTTACAGACGCAACTCCAGAGAACTGGAGACACTCCTAATGGTTTATGTTGATTTCATGGAAAAAGGAGGGTGGCGGGGGTCTTTGGTTCGCTGTCCGCCCCCTTACTTCGGCTTGGCGATGAGTATCTCCATCGTGGAGACGTTCACCTTGCTCCCGTCTGGCCTCTCCATCTGCTCCGTGCCGATGCGTATGTCCTTGATCTCTAGGTCTTTCATGAAGGCCTTGCGCATCAGCTCGACCGTGTCTACGGCCCGGCTGATGGCTCGGCCCCTAGCCTTTATGGTGACCTCGTCGGCTCCGGAGTTGAAGAAGGTCAGGCAAGCCATGACGTAGTTCATCACTGGCTTTCGTCCGACCAGCACCACCTTCTCTTCAGCCATGCGAATCACCTCCCTCGTTGTGTCCTCGAATTTGGCATATAGTTAAGTGCTATAAAGCTTCTTATAATTTTCCCATACTTCGTCAACCCAGGCCTGAAGAACCGCAATATCTTCGTCCGTTAGGTCTCTGAAGCGGCCCTGCATGCGCACGTACTCCTCTACGGGTCTGCGCCTGGATTTCTCGACTAGGGGTGCGCTGGGCCTGCTAAGCTTGAACTTCCCATTCTCTATCTCGAAGAGAACCCACATTCCCGTCTGGACGGCTCGTCTACCTACCTCTACGGTTTTCGAGCTTGGGTACCGCCAGCCCGTTGGGCAGGGGGCGTGTATGTGTATGTAGCGTGTCCCCTTTATCTTCATAGCCTTCTTCACCTTCGCGTAGAGGTCGAGCGGGTAGGCTGGGGAGGCTGTGGCGACGTAGGGTATGCCGTGAGCCGCCATTATC
>QMYG01000039.1 GCA_003662535.1 Candidatus Bathyarchaeota archaeon | reverse complement strand
TTCTAGGGCTTCAGGAACTGAGGCGGTCGCAGGGGACTACGTGGTTGCGAAGATTGACGTGGCGATGGCTCACGACGGGACAGCCCCCCTCGCCATCGAGGCTCTCAGGGACATGGGGGTAGACGGGGTTTGGGATGCAGGCCGCATCGTCCTCATCATAGACCACGTCGCCCCCAGCCCTGCGGAGGGCTCCTCTAGGCTTCACATGCTGATGAGGGACTTCGCCAAGAAAAGCGGAATCAGGGCGTTTTATGATGTTGGCTCCGGAATCTGCCACCAGCTCATGGTCGAGCAGGGGCACGTCAAGCCGGGCTTTTTGGCGGTTGGGGCTGACAGCCACACCTGCACCTACGGGGCTGTGGGGGCCTTCGGCACCGGCATAGGCTCGACGGAGATGGCGGCCGTTTTTGCGTCTGGGGAGCTGTGGTTCAGGGTTCCTAAGACCATACGCATAGAAGTTTCTGGCACCCCTCCAGAGGCCATAACCCCGAAGGACATCACTCTGCACATTGTTGGGCTTGTGGGTGCCGACGGGGCGACCTACAAGGCTGTGGAGTTCTGTGGGCCTGTCGTCGAGCAGATGAGCGTTGAGGGCCGCATGACGCTGTGCAACATGGCTGTGGAGATGGGTGCAAAAACAGGGCTTGTGAACCCAGACGAGAAAGTTCGACAGTTCTACGCTGGAGAGGATGCGGAGCTGTTGAGGAGCGACGGCGACGCAGAATACGAAAAGCGTATAGAGGTAGACGTTTCCGGGCTTGAGCCGCAGGTCGCCTACCCGCCGAGGGTGGACGACGTTAGGCCCATCACCGAGGTTGAGGGCGTGGAGGTAGACCAAGTTTTCATAGGCTCCTGCACAAACGGCAGGCTGGAAGACCTGAGAGCCGCCGCAAAAATCCTAGAGGGTCGCCACGTAGCCGAGGGCGTAAGGGCCCTAGTGATTCCAGCCTCTAGGCAAGTCTACCTGCAGGCTCTGCGTGAAGGCCTCCTAGAAACCTTCATAAGGGCTGGCTGCGTCGTCTGCAGCCCCGGCTGCGGGCCCTGCGCAGGGGGCCACATGGGCGTCCTCGGCCCGGGCGAGGTCTGCGTCTCCACGTCGAACAGGAACTTTGTTGGCAGGATGGGGAGCAGGGATGCAAAGATTTACCTGGCCTCGCCACTGACTGCGGCGGCCTCAGCAGTTAGCGGTAAATTGGCCGACCCAAGAGATTTCCTATGAGCCGAGGTTCGGGGTGAAAGGAACTGTGAGTTGGCTCGTCAGGGGCAGGGTTTGGAAGTTCGGAGACGACATAAACACAGACGTGATAATCTCTGGGAAATACAAGTTCAAGACAACGGACATGCGTGAACTAGCGAAACACGCCATGGAATCAATAGACCCAGAATTCTCCAGAAAGGTTAAGCCCGGAGACTTCATAGTCGCAGGAAAGAACTTCGGCTGCGGCTCGAGCAGGGAGCAGGCTCCGAGGGTCCTGAAGGAGCTGGGTATCGGAGCCGTGATTGCCAAGTCCTTTGCGAGAATCTTCTTCAGAAACGCAGTAAACGTTGGTCTACCAGTCTTGGAGTGTCCGGGGCTCTGCGATGTCGTTGAGGAGGGTGAGGTGCTTGAGGTAGACTTGGAGAGTGGCGTGATACGCAGGTTGAAGACGGGCGAGAGCTTCAGCTTCCATCCCCTGCCAGCCTTCCTCCTGAACATACTGCGGGACGGGGACCTGGTCAGCCATTATAAGAAGCATGGGGGAATCAGATGGCGGGGCGTGTAGCTGTCATAAGGGGGGACGGCATAGGCCCAGAAGTGGTAGACGCCGCCCTCAAAGTCCTAGAGGCCATGGACGTAGACCTAGAGTTCATCCACTGCGCGGCTGGATACGCCCTCTGGAAGGAGAGGGGACTACAAATAACGAGCGAAACCCTAGAGACACTCAAAAGCTCGGATGTAATCCTAAAGGGCCCAACAATCACGCCCGTAGGCCCAGCCTCCTACAGGAGTGTTGCAGTAACGATAAGGCAGGCTCTAAACCTCTACGCAAATGTCAGGCCGGTCAAGTTTAGGGAGGGTGTCCCAGCAATACATAGGCAGGTAGACTTGGTAATCGTCAGGGAAAACACGGAAGGCCTCTACGCAGGGGAAGAAGCATACATGGGGAACTCAGCAATATCGACGAGGATAATAACGAGGAAAGCCTCAGAACGCATAGCAAAGTTCGCTTTCGAACTGGCGAAAAAGCAGAGGAGAAGGAAGGTGACAGCCGTCCACAAGGCGAACATACTCAAAGCAACAGACGGCCTCTTCCTAGAGGCCTGCAGAGAAGTCGCCAAAAACTACCCCGAAATAGCCTTCGAAGACCTGCTGGTAGACGCAGCAGCCATGAGGCTGGTGATGAGGCCCCAAGAGCTGGACGTGATTGTAACGACGAATATGTTTGGGGACATCCTGAGCGACGAGGCTGCGGGCCTGGTCGGGGGTGTGGGTGTGGCTCCGAGCGCAAACATCGGCGAGAGGAACGCAATGTTCGAGCCTGTGCACGGGGCAGCCCCAGACATCGCAGGCCTGGGAATAGCCAACCCAACGGCGATGCTGCTCTCGGCGTCCATGATGCTCGACTACCTAAACATGAGGGAAAAAGCGAAAAAGCTGGAGAAAGCTGTGGAGAACGTGCTGAGGGACAGAAAGAAGACAACTCCAGACATCGGGGGAAAGGCGAAAACAATGGAGATGGTAGAGGCTATTATAGATGAGCTGGAAGCCCTGTGAGGAGGCCTTTCCTCTAGGTTTTTCACTCCTCTATTATGGCGCCACGAACATCTGCGAAGGTGAGCACCTGAATGTCCAAGGGCCTCTTCATAACATCCGAGACTCTGTCCGCAACAACCATCTTTATGCCCCTCTCCGAGGCAATGTCCAAGATACGCTGGGTTATCACGCCGTCAAAGACGAGTGCGTGGACGCCCTCAACCTCCTTCAGCCTCTGGGCAAGCTCACTTACAGGGACACGCTCAATCTCCTCGAAGTCCTCGTCGTAGAGTATCGCCTCTAGGGAGCCCGTCAGCTCATCCACAGCATCCGCAATCTTCTTTGGGACTTTAACCGGAGCCTTAGCCCTCAGAAGCTCCTCTACTGGAACCCTGCGCTTTAGAGCCTCAACCACCTCGTCGTGGCTTAGGTCTTCGACCTCCATCCCCTTCGGGGCCCTAGCCACATACTTCACCTTAGCAACCTGAAGCAGCTCCTTCAGTATCAAGTCCCCTGCGTGGTCTCCGTCTAGGAAGGCTGTGGCCTCCTTCTTCTCACAAAGCTTAATTATGGATTCCGGAACCTTCACGCCCTCTAAGGCAACAACGTTCGTGATGCCGTAGCGTAGGAGGTTAATCACGTCCGCCCTACCCTCAACGATGATTACTTCGTCCGACTCCTCAACGTCTGGGCCTGCAGGCAGGCCCTCGGGGCCATACTTGACAACCTTTACTGGGGCTAGCGCCTCGTAGACTTCCTTCAGAACCTCGCTTGTGCTGGGCATGCGGCGCACAGTCCATTCTCGTAGTATCTGCTTGGCCCTCTCGATGATTTCCCTACGCTTCTCCTCCCTTAGGTCTTCTATCCTATCTAGGGTTACCTCCACAGAGTAGGGGCCAACCCTGCTTATGCTCTCTAGGGTTGCGGCGATAATCGCTGTAGACGCCCTGTCTAGGCCCGAGGGAATCGTTATTACGCCTGTAGTCTTGTTGTGGCTCGTTTTGAGCTTCACATTTATCCTCCCAATTCTACCAGATTTCTGAAGCTCCCTCAGGTCTAGCTCTGGGCCGAAGAGGCCCTCGGTCTGCCCGAAGATAGCGCCAATTATGTCGTGCCTCTCAACCACGCCGTTTATGACGAACTTCGCTTTTATTATATACTTTGCCACCGGTTGAGTATGGGTCATAATTATCACCTAATTCTTGCCTTACGTGAACTGTGCTATCACCTTATTAGTTTAGAAGCGGTTAACCTTCCTCTTTAGCGTTTCTATGAAGGACGGTATTCCCTCCACGTCCTTGACCCATCGGCCAGCCACATGCATGAACTCCCTCCAGAACTGCAGGTTGGCTGTTACGCCGGCGCACTCTAGGTTTCTTGCTAGGCTCATCGCCCATTCTTGGCCTCTCCTGTCGAAGTCTACCAAGATTATTGCCTCGTCTCCGAGCTTCTGGACGTAGTCTACCACGTCTACGAGGCTCCTTCCGAAGTTCTTGGATAGGACTACGGAGCCTCTGATGCCTAGCTTGCGTAGTGCCTCCTCGTCCCGTCTACCCTCTACAATGATTGGCAGCCCCTTATCGGACTCCTCGGCCAGCTGCTCGAGCAGGTGCATGAGGGATTCTAGGCGTTCCTGCAGGCTCAAGGCTTCCTTACCTCGTAATCTCCATGGAATGCATGCGCTCTATGATTTTCTCCCGCCCCTTGAAATACTCCCTGACGGGGGCGAGAATCTCTATTAGGGATTCAGCCACGCCCTCTTTTAAGTCCAGCGGGTGCAGTCTCCCAGCTAGATAGTCCTTCTCCAACTCCTCGTAGCTGTTGTAGGTGATGGCCCCGCCATACTTCTGGGGTCTATTGATGTGGAGCGTGTCCATGTGGGTGAAAACCACATACTTTGCGAGTTCCAGCACGGGGTTTCCGTGCGCCTCCTGCGGCGGGCAGTAGGCTCCACGAATCTTCTTCCTTATCTCCTCTGGGCTGTCGTGGACGAAGATGGCGCTCTGCGGTATGCTCTTCGACATTTTTACGCCTATCTGAAAGTCCACCTCCTCGTTCTCGTCGAACTTGCCCTCCATGCGTGATTCCGGGCCACGTAGACTCATGATGAGATGCGTGTGCAGGCAGATAGGCTTACGCCACCCACGCTTCTCAGCCACATCCCTAGCGAGCATGTGCACCTTACGCTGGTCTATGCCAGCACAGGCCACGTCCACGTTCATGTAGAATATGTCAGCCGCCTGCATGCACGGGTAGACGAGCCAAGCGGTCTCGAAGTCCGCAAGCCCCATAGTCCTACCCATGATTGGGAGGGCCCGCATCGTCCTCCTCAGAGAAACAGCCTTAGCTATGCGGATGACCTTCTCCCAGTATTCGCTGTCCTCAACGAGTTCCGAAGCCCAGACGAAGCGTAGACGCTCACCCTTCACCCCTAGAGCCGTGAAACAGTGCTTGAAGTATTCCCCTGCAAAGCGGATTTTCTCCATATCCCCGCCAAACTTATTATTTATCCACGAGTGCCAGTCAGCCAGAAAGATTGTGAACTTGAATCCCGCCTCAAGCATGTCCTTTATCTTGGAGCCGCAAACTAGGCCTGTCCCGATGTGCATGAGGCCCGAGCACTCAAAGCCCCAATAGGCGTGTGGATGCGGGTTCTCCTCCAGCAACCTACGCATCTCAGGCGGGGTAACAACCTCCTCCGTGTTCCGCATGACCAGCTGAAGCCTCTCCTCCAAGTCCAAGCGCAATCACCCCGCAGGGAGGGTGGCCCCCAGTGGGCGCTGTCCCCCGATGTAACTAACACTTAGCCTCATAGACGTGGCCAACCGCCCCCCTCAGCTAAGCTCTCTCACACGGGGATTAATGCGCCCACAGGACGGCGGGATTTAAAAGGGTTATCCCGCACCTGGGTAAACCGGGTCTTCATCGCTTGGGAGGCCCCAAACTCGGCCGGCCCGTCTGGTGCGAGTCCCGCCTTTAGTTGGGGGCCACCAAGAATTGGATATTCTTAGCCTAATTAATGCTTTCGTTTGTTTGTGTCGAAAAATGTGGTTTTTTCTGCGTTGGGGCTTGTTGGCTACGTTATTGGTGGATTGGCTGGCTGTCGAATGGTGGATAAAGGTTTAAATGGGATTTCTCTCTAGTCTGGTTGATGCTGGCTGTAAGCCTTGAGGTCGAGGACAAGCTTAGGCGCATGCTCCGCCTCTTCCACAGGCTTGAACGTAGACACCTAGACCGGGCCACAGA
>QMYG01000038.1 GCA_003662535.1 Candidatus Bathyarchaeota archaeon | reverse complement strand
CCTCTGCGCTTGGGTCTGGTGGGAATACAGCGGTCAAGAGGCCAAAATAGTGGTTGTCGTGGAGGGCGGCTCCGGAGCCGTCGTTAAAACGACGGTGCCTGAGATTTTCGGGAACGCCACGCAGGGCAACTTCACTGGCGGAGGCTGACGGCGCTAGGTTCCGCTGAATTCCCGCACCACTTCTCCCAGCCTTCTTATGCCCTCGCGGATTAGCTCTGGCTTTGCGTAGCTGTAGCTTAGCCTCAGCGTGTTTTCTCCCCCGCCTCCGACGTGGAAGTGTTTTCCGGGGACATACGCAACCTTACGCTCTAATGCTTTATCCAGCATGGCGTCTGCGTCTACCCCTTGCTGTAGGTAGACGAAGATGAAGAAGCCTCCGACGGGCCTGCTCCAGTCGCAGTTTTCCGGGAAGAACTCTTCTAGGCTTTCCAGCATCAGCTGGCACTTCTCCTTGTAGATTTTTGTGATTCTCGGTATGTGCGTTTTGAGTATTCCACGCCGCAGGATTTCAGCGGCTATGAGCTGCGTGAATGGCGACGTGCACAGGTCTATGGCCTGCTTTGCGATTTCCATCTTGTCTATTATCGGCTGTTCGGCGGCCATCCACCCGACCCTAAGGCCTGGGCTGATTATCTTGCTGAACGTCCCCATGTAGATGACCCTGCCCTCCTCGTCCATCGCCTTCAGCCGCTTGAACTCCGTAGGCTTGAAGAGTATGTGGCTGTAGGGGTCGTCCTCGACGACGAGCAGGTCGTATTGGCTTGCAAGCTCCAGAAGCCACTTCCGCCTCTCCATGCTCATCGATATGCCCGTCGGGTTCTGGCATGTGGGAATTAGGTAGACGAACTTAACCCTCCTCCCCTCGCTCTTCAGCTTCTTCAGAGCCTCTTCCAGCAGGTCTATCCTCATCCCCTCCCCATCCATCGGTATGCCTACGAACCTCGGCTGGAAGAGCGAAAAGGCGTTTATTGCCGCTAGGTATGTTGGGTTTTCTACGATTACTGCGTCTCCAGCGTCTATGAATACTCTAGCCAGAAGGTCCAGCGCCTGCTGGCTTCCAGTCGTTATGATTACATTCTCTATTCCGCTGAGCTTTATACCCATCTCAGCCATGAACTTTACAACCTGCGCCCTTAGGGTCGAACTGCCTATCGTGCTCCCATACTGCAAGACCGTCGGGCCAAGCTCATCAACCAAGTAGTCCACGATTTCGCGGACCTCCTTTATTGGGAAGGAGGCTGGGTCAGGCATCCCCCCTCCGAAGCTTATCACGTCCGGCATTTCAGCCACGTATCTTAGGAGCTGCCTTATCATGGAGGCCTTCATCCGTTTGGCTCTCTCAGCGAAATATCTTTCAATTTTCTCTTTCCCTAACATGCGTGCCACCTTTTTCCGGCTGGATTGATGCTCCTGTTTTCCGCCCACTCTTCCCCTCTTAACGGGCTTCGGGACGGGAGCATCAATCCGACATTGTCTAAACGTTACAACTATATAGATTTACCGAGAAGATAATGAAAGGGGGGAGAGCGGTTTTACTTCCTGCTAGCAATCTCCGCTTTCAACTTTTCTATGAAGTCTTTGAGGGGCATCTGGCTTAGGTCTCCGACCCGCCTCCTCCTCACCGAAACTGTTCCTGTTTCTTCTTCTCTTCTCCCAACTATTGCCATGTATGGGATTTTCTCCTCCTCGGCCTCCCTAACCTTATAGCTTATCGTGTAGGAGCGGTCGTCGAGCTCCACCCTGAAGCCTGCATCCTTCAGCTCTTGGTAGACTTTTCTGGCGTAGTCGAGCTGTTTGTCGCTTATTGGCATAACCCTGACCTGAACCGGCGCAAGCCAGAGCGGGAAGTCCCCTGCGTAATGCTCTATGAGGACGCCTATGAACCTCTCGAGGGAGCCGAGGAGAGCCCTGTGAATCATTATGACGTAGTGCTCCTTCCCGTCAGGGCCCACGTAGGTTACGTTGAATCTTCTGGGCAGGTTGAAGTCTATCTGGATTGTTGTGCACTGCCAAGTCCTGCCTATGGCGTCTACCAGCTTTATGTCTATTTTTGGGCCGTAGAAGACGGCTTCTCCCGGAGCCTCTTCATAGGGTATGCCCCGCTTCTCCAGAGCCTTGGCCAGCGCCTCTTGGGCTCTCCGCCACTCCTCATCGGTCCCCATGTATTTTTCTGGGTGCTCCGGGTCTCTGGTTGAGAGGACGACCTTGTATTCGTGGAAGCCCATAGTCCTCAGTATGTATAGCGTCAGGTCTATCACGCCGAGTATTTCGTCTTCCAACTGCTCCGGGGTGCAGAAGATGTGGCCATCGTCCTGCGTGAAGCCCCGAACCCTGAGCAGGCCGTGCAGGGTTCCTGAGCGCTCATAGCGGTAGACTGTGCCCAGCTCGGCGTAGCGTATTGGCAGATCCCTGTAGCTTCTCGTCTTCGTCTTGTAGATGAGTATGTGGAAGGGGCAGTTCATAGGCTTGACCACGTAGGTTTCTCCGTCCTTCTCGAAGACATACATATTCTCTTTGTAGTAGCCCATGTGGCCGGAAATCTCCCATAGCAGTCCCCTAGCGATGTGCGGTGTTGAGACCAGCTGGTAGCCACGCCTCATGTATTCCTCTATCACGAAGTCTGCGATTATCTTGCGTAGGATTGCGCCCTTCGGGTGCCACAGGACGAGGCCTGCCCCCGACTCCTCGTGAATTGAGTAAAGGTCCAGCTTTGCCCCCAGAACCCTGTGGTCTCTACGCTTAGCTTCTTCGAGCATCTCTAGGTGGCGTTTCAGCAGTTCTTCCTGCGGGAACGATATGCCGTATATGCGTTGCATCACGGGGTTTGTCTCCACCCCCCTCCAATAGGCCGAAGACGTGCTCAATAGCTTGAAGTGCTTGACGTAGCCCGTAGACGGTAGATGCGGGCCCCTGCACAGGTCTGCGAAGTCCCCTTGCTGGTAAATGCTCACGGTCTCTTCTTCCATCTCCTCGAGCAACTCAACCTTATAAGGCTCGTTTCTCTCCCTGAAGAACCTGATGGCTTCTTCTCTGGACATCACTATTCGTTTAATTTCCAAATCACGCTTAATTATGTCCTTCATCCGCTCTTCTATCTTTTTCAGGTCTTCGGGTGTGAAGGCTTTGTCTCCTACGTCGAAGTCGTAGTAGAAGCCCTCCTCTATTGGGGGGCCGACTCCGAGCTTGGCTTCGGGGTAGAGCTCCTTCACCGCCTGAGCCATCACGTGCGACGTAGTATGCCAGTAGACCTGTCTACCCTCCTTCGAGTCGAAGTCCAGAATTTCAACCTCGCCTTCCTCTGGTAGGGGGCTAGTTAAATCCACCAGCTGGCCCCCGACTTTGGCGACTAGGCCCACGCCCTTCGGGAGACAGTCTAGGATTCTCCCGGCTCCACTGCACTCTATCCATTCCCCGCTGGGAAGCTTCACCCTAACCAAGAGAAATACACCTCCAGAAGAACGGTGGAGTGAGCTACAGCGTTTCGCTCTAACACGTGGACGTGAATGCACGGCGAGCCTTTACCTGAAATTCGGATGTCGAACCCCTTCCCTCCCTTCTAGGGCTTATATCTCCACCGCTCTACTCTCCTTTCATTTTTCGTTCTTCGCTTATATTCTTTATAGTGCTCCCTGCACAGGTAGGCTCTTCTGCCACGCTCAACGTTCAGCCCAGCCCTTATCACCTTATCGGACGAGAGGGAGCGGACTGCTGGTTGGTCGCAGCCAACAACACTGCACTTCACACCCTTTGAGACTCGGCCCATGCCCCTGCACGCCCACTGCCACTATTAGCCTCGCTAAGCACGCATTAAAAGCCTAACGCATCCACATCACGAGGGCTTAGGCGCCTAACACGCCCATAGGCATTTTCGGCACGCCTCAAAGCCTCATCTCCGTCTATCACCACGGGCCCACAGGCCTCCACGACGAGGGAGGCGGAAGCAGAACCTACGCACGCACACCAGAGGGTGCCCGCTCCACGAACATAGTGGGCTAGGAAAGCGCCCATGTAGGCGTCGCCCGCCCCAGTCTCGTCCACGACCCTGCGTGGCGTGCAGGCAGGAACGAGGTAGACGCCGTCAGAAAAAGAGGCCAAGGAGCCACGAGAACCAAGCGTGATCAAAACGACTGAGACGCCCGCCCCATGCACCTCCTCTAAGCATCGAGAAAGACCAGCCCCACCCACCGCCAAGCGCAGCTCCTCAGGAGAAACCTTCAGCACGTCCACAAACCCGAAGAACCGTCTACCAGGCCAACTAACGCCACGAACAAAACCCTCATCGTCGAAGCCACGAACAAAGCCCTGAGGGTCTAAGGACAAAACCTCCACCCTGCCTCTGAGCGTCTTCACAACTTCGAGAGAAACCTCACCCACTACCGGGGAGACGTGGGCGGAGCGGAAGGCCTCCCTTGGCAGAAGGTCAGGCGTTATCGGCGGCGCCCGAGCCAGAAGCCTGAGCCTACGCTCCCCGCAGGCATAGCTTAGCAGGTAGCTCGTGCTCTTCGAGCCTGAAATGCTCAGCCAGCGCAAATCGACACCTGCTGACGAGAGCCTATCGATATACTCTCTGGGGAAGTCTGTGCCAACCACCGATGCGATGGCGGTGGAAGCGCCGAAGGAGACAGCGGCCATGGACGTGTATGCTGGGGGTCCTCCTAGGGCCATTCTCGGAGGCTCGTCGCCCACCGCAACAAAGTCTATGCAGAGGTGCCCAACGACGAGGAGGTCTTTCAAGGCGTCTCCATAACATATATGTGTGTAAACCCCTAGATTATGTGGGTTTCCCCGCTTGAGGGACGTGGTAGAATGCCTGTAAAGCGTAAATCTCGCGGAAGGTCTAAGGGAGGAAAGGGCAGAAGCGACTACGTACAGTGCTCAATATGCGGACAGCTCGTCCCAAGGGACAAGGCGAAGAAAATCACAAGGCCAAAATGGATACTAGACCCAGCCTTAGCGAAGGAGCTGAGGCAGAAGGGCGCCTGGATCTCCACCTCCGTAGAGACGAAGTATTACTGCATTTCTTGTGCTGTTCATCACGGGCTTGTGCGTATTAGGGCTGAGGAGGAGAGGAAGGTCGTCCCGAGACGGAGGAGGAGCAGGTCATACGGCGTGAGACGTAGAAAGCCCTATGTATCACTGTTAGGTGTGTGAGAACAGCCAGCAGAACAACGCCGTATCGAATAAAAACCCTCCTATAAATGCCCAGAAGCGAGAACAGAGCGAGCAACAGTATCCTCTCTGCTCTCTCAGCCAAGCCGATAGACTCCATCTTCACACCCTCGACCTCAGCCCTCGCCCTACAATAACTAACCAAAAGAGAACCCACAATAGCTAGGCCACCCTCCAAAAAACCGCACAAACCACCATAAACAACGCCAAGCAGAACCAAGGCATCCGCATAACGGTCAAGCACTGAGTCCAGAAAGCCGCCGAAGGGAGAAGCCATACTTCTGGCACGGGCAATGGCGCCGTCTAAAGCGTCGCAGAGCCCAGAAACTAGCAGGAAAAAGACGGCGAGGAAGGGCATCGCTGGATTAGCGCTCCAAAGCCAGTAGCAGAGGGACGAGAGAAGCGCTAGCCCGAAGCCGATAAGGCTGATGGTGTTTGGCTTCACGCTGAGCCTTACAAGGGGCCTGGCTAAAAACAGGAAGAAAGACTGCAGACGAGCCTTCAACCTCGTGAGAACCATCAGGCAACCCAAAGGGAAATAACACAAACAGCATGAAATATTAACGTTTAGTAGACGGAGGAAAAAACATGATACATATATCCAAATTCAAAGTGGAAGACAAAACGGGAATAGGCGTAAAAATAGAATTGCCAAACTCCCCGCCGCTCATCCTACTGATAGGGGAAAGAGGCTTCGTCATGTGCGGCTACCTGAACGTAGACGCTGCTGAAAGGCTCCAAGTCGCCGCAGCGATGGTCTCGGGCGTGAAAAGCGTGGATGATGCACTAAACGCAGAGATAAAGGCTGCTACGAGCAGCGCTGAAAAAATAGGCGTTAGGGTTGGAATGCTGGGGAGAGAAGCTATAAAAGTTATGCTCTAATATGT
>QMYG01000037.1 GCA_003662535.1 Candidatus Bathyarchaeota archaeon | reverse complement strand
CCTATATAGAGTTTCTCCCTCAGGGTGTCGCCCAGCGTTGGGCGCCTACGGCGGGCGAAGCAGCCGACGACGATTCTGCCCTCAAGCTCTTCGGGCGATAGGCCCCTCGCATCTTCGACAGATATCGACCTTTCCCTAAACCACTGAAGCATCTCCTTGACGCTTTTGAAGCCGACCCGCCTACCGAAGTTTGTGGGGCACTGGCTTACGACTTCTACGAAGCAGAAGCCACGCCACTGCAACGCCTCCTTAAATGCTTCTCTAAGCTTGTCTACGTGGGCTGTCGTCCACCTAGCCACGTAGTTGGCGCCGGCAGCCGCAACAACCCCAGCCACATCCAACGGATACTCGAAGCACCCATAGGGAGTTGTAGCAGTCTTCACGCCGAGGGGAGTCGTCGGCGCAACCTGACCACCCGTCATCCCGTAAACCATGTTATTCACCATAACAACCTTCAAGTCTACGTTGCGTCTAGCAGCGTGAATCAGGTGGTTCCCGCCGATTCCAGCTAGGTCCCCATCCCCACCAAAAACGACCACTGTAAGCTCGGGGCGGACGAGCTTGACCCCCGTAGCCACAGGGATGCTCCTCCCATGCGTCGTGTGTATTGAGTCCGCCTTAAAGTATGGGGACGGAATCCAAGCCGCACAGCCAATCCCACTACAGAAACAGAAACCGCTCAGGTCTTCGTGCCCAAGCTCGTAGACAGCCCTGAGGAAGGCATTGATGATTGTGAAGTTTCCGCATCCCGGGCAGAAGGGGAGGCGAAGCCCCTCACGCAGGTATCTCCTAACAGAGAAGCCCCCGGAGGCCATCACCCAACCACCTTCAGAACCTCTGCTAAAAGCTCCTCTGGCGTAATCATCTCGCCGCCCCCAACCTTATTCACGGGAACAACTTTAGCACTGCCAGCCACGATGCGCTCAACCTCGAGCAGGTATTCACCCAAGTTCAGCTCCGCCATGATGATGACACCGCAGGATTCAGCCAGCTCTCTGATCGGCTTCTCAGGCGGGGGCCAAAGAGTCCTTGGCCTGACATAGCCGACTGAAACGCCTTTCTCCCTAGCCAGCTCCACGAGTTCGGGCAACGAACGAGAAACGCAGCCATAGGCGACTACGCCTACATCGCAGTTCTCCACGCCGTAGCATTCAAAATCCACAATCCTGTCGGCATTACGCCTAATCTTACCAACGAGTCTACCAACGAGGCGGCGGTGAACCTCGGCGTCCTGCGTAAAACGCACACCACGCTCGTCGTGCGTGGACCCCGTTACAGCCACGTTGAAGCCGTCTCCGACCCTAGGCATGGGGGGCACCTCGTATCCGCCGAAGAATCTTGTTTCCCCCGGGCTTGGTCTACGCCTTTCTACGACTGTTATTTCGTGGGTTTCTGGTATTGTTGCTGTTTCGTGCATGTGGGCGACGACCTCGTCCGAGAGCAGAACCACAGGCGTCCTGTATTGCTCTGAGAGGTTGAAGGCCCTGACCGTGAGGGTGAACATCTCCTCCACGGAGTTCGGTGACAGGACTATGGCTGCGTAGTCTCCGTGTGTGCCCCATCTCGCCTGCATCACGTCTCCCTGTCCGCATTTCGTGGCTTGCCCCGTGCTTGGCCCAAGCCTCTGCACGTCCACAATCACGCAGGGCGTCTCGGTCATGAAGGCGTAGCCGATGCTTTCCTGCATGAGGCTGAAGCCCGGCCCAGAAGTGGCGGTCATGGCCTTGGCGCCAGCCCAGCTGGCTCCGATAACCGCCGAGATGGAGGCGATTTCATCCTCCATCTGGACGAAGACCCCGCCCACCTCAGGTAGACGCCTAGCCATCCGCTCAGCGATCTCGCTGGCTGGCGTGATCGGGTAGCCTGCGAAGAACCTGCAGCCAGCCGCTATCGCACCCTCGACGCAGGCGGTGCTCCCCTGCCAGAAACGCCTCACAGCCATCCCTCTAAGCCACACATAAGGACACAAATTCATATAGCGTCTACGTTCGGCAGACGAGAAAACTTCCAGACAACAGTGGCGAAACGGAATTATGCAGGTTGCTACCTACTTTCATGCTGGGTTTCAGGCTTGCCCTTCTGCCCCAGATGCGGTGCGAGGGTCGAGGAGGGAGACGCCTACTGCTGGAACTGCGGACTCCCACTAGACGTAATATACATGCTACGCAGACGCCCAGTAGCCCCACCACCAACCCTAACAAGCGCAATTAAAGAAGCATACCTCAGCCTTTTCAGACCCTCACCACACATCCTGTACCCGACAGAAGCAGTCTACGAGAAAATCCCAGAATACACGCCAATCAAAAAATACCTCATAATAGGCATAGTCTTCGTCGTCGTAGGACTGACGCTGACAACCTTCGGGACGTGGATTAGGCGGCTCGGCTTCACCCTAGCAGCCTTCACAAGCCCCCTCCTGCTACTCTTCTGGATGTATAGGAACGACAGGTACGAGCAGGAGCCGATATCGCTCGTCGCCTTCACCTTCGGCTGGGGCGTGATCTCGACCTTCATCGCCCTACTAATAAACACCTACATGGGCTGGCCAGCACCCTTCGCGGCCCTGTCAGAGGAGCCAGCTAAGGCGATAGGCCTCTACTGGCTGGCTAGGCACAAAACGCTGGGAAAGGAGTTCAACGACCACCTAGACGGAATGGTCTACGGGGCGGCTGTGGGCGCAGGCTTCGCAGGAACCGAAAACATACTCTACATAGCCCACTTCGCACCCCTCGTAGGAGCACTGACAATAATCCTGATTCGCTCCTTATCCCCAATAACCCACATAATCTGCACAGCCCTAGTCGGAAGAAGCCTAGGCCTAGCAAAGGTAAGAAAAGGCGAAATCCACCCAACAGACATCATACCAGGCCTACTAGTAGCGATGACACTACACGCCCTATGGAACGCAGCGAACATCCTAAGCCTAACAGTGCTTTTCCCACTCTACATAGCATCCTTCGCAAAACTCATAAGAGAAGCGAGAAGAGACGAACTCCTCTGGGGCTACGCCAGAGGCCTCGCACCAAAAGAACAAAAATAAACCTTAATTAACAGAAAAGAAAAAGGCCATAACGGCGGCCGTGGTCTAGCCTGGTCTAGGACTCAGGCCCCCCGAGCCTGCAACCCGGGTTCAAATCCCGGCGGCCGCACCAACTATTCACAAAAACAGGGAAAAATGCTAGATTTAATACGTTTTGAGGGGGTTGGAAAGGTTTAAGTAGTCTGCTTCTACTAGTAGTACTAGTAGTCCTGTGGTGTTTGTGCATGTCTGTTGTTAAGGTTACTCGGAAATTTCAGGTTACTATTCCTGAGTGTGTGAGGCGGGTTGTTGGTATTAAGGTGGGTGATAGGGTGTTGGTGGAGTATGATGAGGAGGCTGATGTTATTAAGGTGAGGCTCTTGAGGCCGAAAAAGAGGAGGAGGTTCAAGCTGGGTAGGAAGTTGAGCGTTGAGGATGTGGAGCGGGCTATTGGGGAGGGCCTAAAGCAATGCCTAGACAGCAGCGGGCGGTAATAGACACGAACATACTAATATTTGACACCTTCGAAGACACCGAGAACCACGCAGAAGCGAGCTCTCTACTAAACTCCTTAACGGAATGGATTATACCGAGCTTGGTCATCCACGAATATATCTGGGCGTTGAGAGGACTAGGATTGGGCTTCAGAGAAGCCCGAGAGAAGACCCTAGAATACTTGCTAGACGCAAAAACTACGCTAGTTCAGGTGAAGCTAGAGGATATACTCCACTCTCTGAGGAGGTCCACAAACTTTCAAGACTATAACGACCTAGTTATCTTATCAACAGCCCAGAGAACAGTGAAGGTCTTGGCAACTTACGACCAAGAACTGAGAAGAAGAGCGTTGAGTGTGGGTATGCAGGTATTGCCGTGAAAACTGCATGATAAGAAAAGAGTCTACTGGCGTTTGGTTGGTTTGATAGGTTGATTTGAGGGGGACGAGTATCAGCTGGTGAAGGCTTCGAAGCCCTGAAACTTCACCATGCATTATCACTGTGGAGGAACGCAGAACAAAAAATGTGCTTCTGGAAGCTGTGAGGGAGATTGAGAGGGAACGTAGAGAGGAAGCACTGAAATGAAACGTTATGTCATAGATACTGGAATTCTCATGTTATTTTTCGCTGGAGATGAGAGGGTGAAGAGAAGCCGAACCTCTAACTGAGAATATGGTTTCTGGGGTTACTGTGGTTGAGATTGTGATTGAGCGTGTTACTGGGAAGAAGAACCAGCCCTAGGGTTTAGGTAGACGCCTATTTGGTGATAGGTTTAATTGTTGGTTGCGGCTCCTTCTTAGGTGGTGGCGACCTTTGAGGGCGAGAACAGCTGTTCTCGTCTCCCTGATTGTCCTGTTGCTTCTGTCTAATGGTTGGCTATACACGCTCTACGTGAGCGAGCATGCGAAGGTTGTTGAGCTTCAGAGGCGCATCGAGGAGCTGTCGTCTAGCCAGCAGCCCACAGAACAGCCGTCGGGAAACGTGATAGCTGAGGCGTCAATCCTGGCCCCAGCGGTATCGCAGACCGGCGAGGGGATGGTAACACGGATTGCGGTCTCCGTCTACGAGGGTGAAGGCAGAATCTTGGTGAACACCCAGCCCTATATGGGTGTTACCTTCCAAGAATCGGCCAGAACAGCAGTCTACGTCGCCTGCAAGCTCCTGAAGGTAGACAGGACAAGCCTAGACTTCGTCTTCACGGTAATCGCCAACGCTACAGTAGTTGAGGGGGGCAGCGCAGGAGCTGCAATGACTGTTATCGTGTATTCTGCGTTGAGCGGAAGGGAGATAGACGGCTCGGTCATGATTACTGGAACCATCAATTCGGACGGAACGGTGGGTAAGGTTGGTGGGATACTGCAGAAGCTCGACGCCGCCAATAAGGCTGGGATGAAGACCTTCCTAATCCCCGAGGGGCAGGCTGTTCAGGTTGTCTGGATTAAGAAGGAGAAGACCATTGAGACGCCGTTCGGCGTGATAACAATGGTCTACTACGAGCCTGAGAGTGTCGATGTGAGGCAGTACGCCCGGGAAGTCTACAACATCACGGTTGTCGAGGTGCACGACATAGAGCAGGTCTTACAGATAATGCTTAAGCACTAGCGCCAAAACTTGTGAAGCCTTTCCCTCACGGTTCTGATAGCTCTTCGGGACATAGAGGGTTGGTTTTATATTTTTTAGGTTGTTAAAGCCTTATAGGTGGGATGTAAGAGGTGTTGGCATGGCTGAATGGTTTAAATGTATGAGTAAGGGAATGAAAGTAGCAACCATCTTATATGTTTTGATAGTAGGCCTCGTTCTATCTAGTAATATTATAGAGTATCATCGAGCGATGGATGAAGCAAGATATGCACTAAAGGAGGGTGACATCGCACAAGCTGAGGAATACCTTGAGTACGCCCGCGGAAGAGTTAGAAGCTTCTTCGTCACCCTTTGCTTCTCCTTCATCCTCTTCCTGCCGATCTATCAAGCAGCCCAACGCAGTAAAAGAACTAAAGGAACTTAAGATTCTTTGAGGGTTTAGGTGACCCGAAAGTTACCGGAACCTCCCTCACGGATTCGAAGGCACTACCTTTAATCTTTGCTGCCCCGTTTCCACCGTCTTTCCAGCCAAGAATTTCGTTATTAGGACTATTATTGCGACGACGGAGATGCCTATGGCTGCGAATCCAATGATTAGAAACGGCATCGGAGCGGTCTCCTTTATTGTCAGCTTAATGTTGGCTGTTTTTTGGTCAGCCCTCTCAGGCATGGCTGTTATCGTTATTGTGTATGTTCCCGGCCTTGCTTTTTCGCTCGTGATTATTGAAAGTGTGGAGACGAAGTCGCTCCCGGCCTGAGGAGTTCCGTATGTCGGCTCAAGCTCGTAGTCCACTCCAGAGGGCAGTCCGGAGATTTCTAGTTGAACCTCCTCCGGGTCTCCTGAGATTAGGCTGACTTTTATGGTGAAGATCGCCGTCTCTCCTCGTGGTATGGTTTTGGACGGCGGCTCTATGGATATTTGGTAGACGAAGTTGGATGGTGGAAGCATAACCGTCAGTGTTAGGTTGGCGGTCTTTCTCGTTGTTCCGCTGGTCGCCACTACTTGGAGCTGGTAGGTTCCTTCAATCTGCCCGATGTTCAGGGTGAGGAGTGCAGTAAAGTTGGAGGTCGCCGTCGGCGTCCCGACTGTTTGGTTGAAGCTCCAGTCTACCTCAGCTGGGTAGCCCTGCAGGGACAGCTGAACCTCCCTCGGGCTTCCCGAAACCCAGCTTGCCACGACGAGCACGTCCACCGAGGAGCCTGAGTAGACCTCGACACGCTGGGGGTTCAAGGTAAGCCTAAAGTCGAAGGGCGGTGGAGGGGGCTGAACCTCCATAGTCCTCT
>QMYG01000036.1 GCA_003662535.1 Candidatus Bathyarchaeota archaeon | reverse complement strand
GAGCATCGGTGAAGAACCTTGACTACGGTGAAAACTCCATTGATATTGCTCAACTTTAAAACTTTTAAGGAGACTACAGGGAAAAACGCCGTGAAGGTTGCCAAGATAGCTGAAAAGGTCTACGAGGAGACAGATGTGTGCATAATTGTGGCCCCGCAGTTCGTAGACATTTTTCGGGTTGCTCAAGAGGTTTCCATACCTGTGTTCGCCCAACATATAGACCCGATAACCCCAGGCCCCCACACCGGGCATGTGCTTCCAGAAGCCGTGAAGGAGGCTGGGGCTGTTGGGGCGATTATAAATCATTCTGAACGTGAAATCACGATAACAACCATACATAAGGCTGTTGAACGGGCACGGGAGGTGGGTCTCCTATCCCTAATCTGCTGTTCGACAGACCCTATATGCGCAGCCTCGGTCTCCCTCGGTCCAGATATGTTGGCTTTGGAGCCTCCAGAACTCATAGGCACACCCATGTCGGTCTCTAGGGCTAGGCCGCAATCCATAGTGAGGCTGGTTGAGACGATAAAGAACTCCCACTACCAAATCATACCTGTGTGCGGGGCTGGCGTGAGGACGAGGGAGGACGTTAAAATAGCCTTTAAGCTGGGTGCTCAGGGCGTGATGATTGGGAGCGCCATTAAAAGCAAGGACTTCCAACAGAAGCTTATGGAGATGGCTGAGGCGGCGGCGGAGGTCAGCTATGAAGGTTAGCGTTCACTGCGCCTCCTGCCTACTCCACAGGGGATACCTAGAGGCTAGGAGAGCGACAACAGACCCGCAAAGGCAGTTTGCCGCAGTTCAAGCACTGCTGAAGCTAATGGCGAAGGAGTTCACGCCTAACGCCGTCCCAGCAGTCTTAGGGACGAAGAGGGACAGGCTGGTGAGGGAAATCACAGGAAACCCAGACCCCTATCTGGAGGCGAAGAGGAGGAGCAACAAAAAGGCCCTAGAACTCCTCCCCCTAGTCAGGAAAATGATGAGTGAGGAAAGCTCAGACTGGCTACGATTCAGGAGGGCCTGCCTCTCCTCCATAGCGGCGAACTCCATAGAGTTTGACGTTTTGGGGCATGATTTCGACCATGAGCAGTTGAGGTCTCTAATTCTTAGGGCTGAGGAGGAGCTCGCCATAGACGATTTAGACAAGCTTTACAGGATAGCTGGGGAGGTAGACACAATACTTTTGCTCACAGATAACGCTGGGGAAATCGCCTTCGACACGCTGCTTGTCGAGGAGCTGAAAAGGCTTGGCGCAGAGGTCGTCGTGGCTGTGAGGGGCGGCCCAGCCTTAAACGACGCCCTCATGAAGGACGCAGAGAGCGTGGGGATGACGAGGGTTGCTGACAAAGTCATAGATACTGGTGTGGATATGGTGGGCGTCATGCTTGAGGAGTGCTCTGAGGAGTTCCTAGAGGTTTATAGGTCAGCCGACCTCGTCGTCGCTAAGGGGATGGCAAACCTAGAGACGCTGACGGAATATCCATTCAAAACCCCGCACATCTTCCTCCTGAGGACGAAGTGCGAGCCTGTGGCTAGGTTCTTCGGCGTGGATGTGGGCAGGAATGTCGCCAAGCTATTAGGGCCCAAATTCTTAAAGAACAGCGCATATACATAGGATTGAACTCGGTGGTCTCCATGAAGGTGATAAGTGCGAAGGAGCTTTCGGAGCGGTGGAAGCTCGAAGAAGACGACATATATAGGGAATTGCTACACGTGGTAGACGAGTTTAGAGACGAGATAAAGCGGATACTCATAAACCACGACAGAAAGGAGATTTTTGTGGTAGACGCAATAGACATAGAAATTATTGGAAACAACGCTAGGAGGCTCACCCTCAGCCAGTTAAGCCAGAAGTTCGGCGTTACGACCGAGCAGCTGAGGTGGGTTATTCAGCAACTCTACGTGCAACAGCGTATAGGCGACAGCATCTACAGGTATTATATGGAGAATCCCTAGCGTCCTAGGGCTCTTCGAAGCTCGTTTCTGAGCATCTGCCTTAAGGCTTCAACCGTTATGAAGGACTTCTTGTTCTTCCCGAAGTAGCCCTGAAAGACCCCTTCTGCGAGCGCCTTCTCTATTAGGCGCCGAATCTCCTTTTCGCTTAGAACCGACTCCTTTGACAGCCGCTTCAGGTTCACCCAGCCCCGTTCTGGAATTATCCTGAGCATCTCCTCCCTCGCTTTAGGCTTTAGCTTGGTCGCCCTCCAATACCGCCAACCAAGCCCCGAACCAACGGTCAAAGCCAAAACCCCAGCGATGAAGACGGGCATGTAGGAAAGTGGCACAGGTATCGGGGAAGTTAAAACAAGCCTAACCTCTTGGTCCTCCGAGTTCAGCTCTATCTCCGCCTCAGCTGTGAAAGTCCAAGAGGAAGCCTTTATTATGTAGGTTCCGCCCGGCATGTCGTCGCATCTTATGTAGCCTCCTGCGCCTGTAACTGCTGATGTGATTAGTGTTCCGTTTGGCCAGAAGAGCTTGACCGTTGCTCCGTAGATTCCCTTGTTTACTTCGTCGACGACGTGCACTGTGAAGTCGTAGACTCTGCAGGGTAGGGGGTCTATTATTACGTCGTCTCTTAGGTCTACCTCCGAGGATGCCACCTCCACCCCCTGCCAGTAGGCCCTGAGCGTGTATCTCCCTGCGACAACCCTCGCAAGTGTTGCCCAGCCGTTGGAGGCGGAGCTGGCAGTCGCCACACACCTCCCCTCGGCGTCTATAAGCTCTAGGTAGACGCCCTCAAGGGGCTCCTCATCCCCCGAGATGCACCTCACATCCAGAGACCTGAGCAGAAGCTCCAGAGAAAGCTCGGTAGAGGCTGAGAGCGTGAATTGCTTCTCCCTGACCATCTTTCCGTAAGAAGCCCTAATCAGGTAGTTTCCAGTGTAGTCCATCCCGCCAGAGTAGAGAATCTTCTCGGTGAGGACGAAGTTCGCCCTTCCATTCTGGTCTGCTATGGCTCTTCCCGCCAGAGAGCTGTTATGAACGTAGTAGACCTCCACGAGTGCGTTGCTGGCTGGCTCAAACTCCGCTGTAACCGTTATGTTCAGGAACCACCTCAGCAGGGCTGTTGCGTCGTCGTAGACGTAGACGCCCCCCTCTGCAGGCGTGTCCACCATGCTGGCTGTGCACCTGCCGTGGTAGGAGGCTCTCCCAGCTATGGACGAGCGCAGCAGGTTCAGCCTACAATCCCCAAAGCTCCTGAAATCTCCGAGAACCTTCGAGGCCTCTAATTCGAGAACCGAGGAGCCTAGGGATTCAGCATCCTCTAGGACTGTGCATCCGTAGAGCTCGGCATGGGAGAACTCTATGAGCAGAAGCTGACCAAGCGAGCAGTCTACCATGTCTATGTTGGACTCGTCTTCGCAGAAAACCCTTCCGGAAACCTGAACCCTAAGTAGGGAAACGTTGCTGAAGCCGTGGCACTCCAGCGAGGAAAGCTGGGAGTCGCTAACGTAGACGTGGGAGAAGTCCCAGCAACCTATCTTCCAAGGGTTTTGTATCGTGCTGTCCTCGACGTTAAGCTTCAAGAGAATCATATTGACCTCGGCGTCCTCCAGCAGGTTCCACCTGTCTACCTGGCCTGTTGGTAGACGCTCCATAGACACGTTTATCCCGTCCGTGAAGTGGACGCCGAGCACGCTAAGCTGGGAGGAGCGCACAGAAACGTCGGACGTGCCCCCAACCTCCACGCCCCACCCGCCGATGTCGCTGTTCTCTATGGTGATGCGTGGGTAGGCCCACCAAACCAAGTTGTTTTCACGCAGCTTCCAGTGGTCTATGTGGCCAGGCTCCAAGTCCATGAGTATCGCCCTAGCGTCCCAAAGGTCTAGCGTCATCAGCGGAACCTGAGAATCCTCAATATACAGGTCTCCACCCTTACAGCTCACGCTGGCAGTGGTCCCAACTAGGTGGAGCTTCGCCCCATCCCGACAAAGAACCTCGCTTACCATGCTGCTCAGCACCGTGGTGTCCCCACCGTCGCACGTGAGCCTCCCCCGTATATCAGAGTCCACAATCTGCGAAGTCGTCAATTCAGTTATCCTAACCTCGAACACGTAATTGCTTAGTAGGGTGGAATCCTCGACTATTAATGTGGCGTGGTCTTCGATTAGTATGGTGAATTCGTAGCTGTGGCTCTGATTCAGCATGAGTTCAGCGTTTCTTATTACCAGCGTTCCGCTCTCCCTAACAACGATGTCCCCAACCTGTATGAACCTGCAGTCCGAGATTACTGCGACGTTGCTTCGCTCAACGACCAGACTGCCCTTATGGTAGGTTTCGTTGCTGTACGCCGAAACCTGCGGAAAGGCCAGCCCAGCACATAAGCCTTGCTTTGTCTGTGGTGGTGGCTGCAGCGCAGAAATGCCCAGCAGCACTGAGAACAGCAGGGAGAAGGTAGCCATCAACACGAATAAGCGATGCCGAACCATCTCGTATAGTCCTATTTCATGGACAGCTTTAATCTTTTCTACCCAGAGACCAAACATCTAGGACGATAAGTCCATAACATTAACGGTAATCTTTAAATATGAACACGTGCTGAACGCTTAGCAAGGTGGTTTCAGGATGGCTGGGCATCACCAAACACTGTGAGGGCCTCGGCCCCCTCAACCGTAGCCAATCTTGGACCCGGCTTCGACGTCTTCGGTCTTGCTTTGAACCTGTTTTCTGATGTTGTTGAGGTTCAGGTGATAGACTGTGGAGTCGAGGTTGTGGCTGGGGGGAGATTTGGGCATCTTGTGCCCCTAGACCCGAAGGGGAACACGGCGGGGGTCGTGGCCCTAAAGTTGTTGGAGCTGGCAGGTGTGGATTTTGGTTTGAGGTTGAGGATTTGGAAGGGTGTGAGGCCTGGCTACGGGCTTGGGAGCAGCGGCTGCAGCGCAGCTGCCTCCGCACTAGCGGTGAACGAGCTTCTCGGCTTGGGCCTATCCAAGGAGGAACTAATTCCAATAGCGGCCCTCGGGGAGCTGGCGTCCTCAGGGGCGGCGCACGCAGACAACGTTTCAGCCTCCCTGCTCGGCGGCCTGACGATTGTCCGCTCCTACGAGCCTCTGGACGTCGTGAAGCTTGAGCCTCCAGAAAACTTGGTGCTGGCTGTCTGCATACCGCTCATCGATGTTCCGGAGAAGAAGACGGAGTATACGAGGACGCTGCTCCCGAAGGATGTTGCGTTGAGGCAGATGGTGCATAATGTGGCTCACGCCTCTGCGCTTATAGCTGGAGTTGCGCTCGGAGACGTGGAGCTGATTGGGAAGGCGATGAATGACTGCGTCGTCGAGCCTGTCAGGGCTAAGCTCATACCAGCCTACGAGGAGGTGCGTAGACGAGCCCTTCGGGCTGGCGCATGCGGGGTAGCCATTGGGGGTGCAGGCCCAACGATGATAGCTGTGGTAGACGGGTGGAGAGATGACGCCTCTGAGGTGGCCAAGGCGATGGGGGAGGCCTTCGCCGAGTTCGGCATAGAAGCCGAAACACACGTAGCCAGGCCAGACCTAGAGGGGGCGAAAATCCTATCGGGGGGATGAAGCAACGACAGAGCCGCACTTCCACCTAACCTGCATAGGCTGCGGGCAACGATACAGCCCAAACGAAATAATCTACACATGCAGGAAGTGCGGAGACCTCCTAACAGTAGACTACGATTGGGGTAGACTGGGGGAGGGCGAGGAAATCAAGGAGACGTGGGCAGGACGCCCACGCCTCTCCGTCTGGCGTTATAGGGAGCTACTCCCAGTAGCCGATGAGCGAAACATTATAAGCCTCGGGGAGGGCGGCACAAACCTCTACGACTGTAGGAGGCTCGGCGGAACCCTCGGGGTCAGGGAGCTTCAGGTGAAGAATGAGGGAGAAAACCCAACAGGCTCCTTTAAGGACAGAGGCATGACAGTCGGCGTTTCCAGGGCCCTAGAGCTTGGGGCTAGGGGCGTGATATGCGCATCGACGGGCAACACCTCTGCGTCTCTTGCCGCTTATTCCGCAAGGGCTGGGCTCGACTGCTTAGTCGTCGTCCCAGCTGGGAAGATTGCTCTGGGGAAGCTGGCTCAGGCGATGATGTATGGTGCCAAGGTCGTGGCTGTGAACGGGAATTTCGACGATGCGCTTTCCCTCGTCATGGACGCCTGCACGAAGCTTGGGCTTTACCTACTCAACTCCGTGAATGCCTACAGGCTTGAGGGGCAGAAAACCATAGGCTTCGAGCTGATTGAGCAGAGGGGGTGGAGGCTCCCGGACTGGATTGTGCTCCCTGTGGGGAACGCTGGGAACATCAGCGCTATTTGGAAGGGTGTAAAGGAGCTGAAGAGGCTTGGAATAATCGACGAGGCTCCACGTATGGCTGGGGTTCAAGCGGAGGGCGCAGCGCCCATAGCTAACGCAGTGAAGCAGGGCTGGCTTGAAGACGAAACTATAGAGTTCGTGGACAAACCCGAGACAATAGCCACAGCCATAAGGATTGGTAGGCCCGTAAACTGGAAGAAGGCTCTT
>QMYG01000035.1 GCA_003662535.1 Candidatus Bathyarchaeota archaeon | reverse complement strand
CTCCGAAGGGGAGAAGTTCGCCCACGTGATAAGGGATTTCGTAGAACAGCTGAAGAAGCTCGGGCCAAGCCCACTCAGGCACAAAGAACAGGAAAAGGGTGAAGACCCGCCGGAAGAGGAGGCCAGCCCCCAAGAAGAGCAAAAGCCACCGCCAACCGGGATAGAAATCCCGAAAGACAGCTTTGTTGGTAGACTGGTCTACAGCGACTTCCTGTGGAGGTGCCTCGGCTGCTACCTCTGCCACACAAGATGCCCAACAAACGCCGTGAACTCCGAGTTCATGAAGCCGCTGAGGGGCCTAATACCGAAGGACGAGGCGGACCTCTACTGCGCACACGGAGCTGTCCCCCTGATGATTGCGAGGATGCTGACCAGCCCGGCGCTAAAGCCTAACAGGATGGGCTGGGTTCCAAGCGACGTAAAAATAGCCGAGAAGGGAGAAATCCTCTACTTCGTCGGGTGCGCACCCTACTACGATGCGGAGTTCAACGACCTACCACTAGGAGAAACGCAGATAGCGGAAGCGACGATAAGAATACTAAACAAGCTTGGCATAGAGCCGGTTGTCCTCCCTGAGGAGCGCTGCTGCGGACACGACCTACTATGGACGGGGGACTACGAAAACTTCGAGAAGCTGGCAAAAATGAACGTAGACATGATAAAGAAGGCGGGTGCAACAACAGTAATCACAACCTGCCCAGAATGCTACAGAACAATAAAAATAGACTACGCAGAACTCTTCGGAGACCTAGACTTCGAGGTAATCCACCTATCCGAATTCCTAACAAAGATGCTCGACGAAGGAAAGCTCCAATTCACAAACACCCTAAACCTAAAAGTCACCTACCACGACCCCTGCAGGCTCGGGAGACACCTAGGCGTCTACGACCCGCCTAGAAAGCTGATAACGAGCATACCGGGCGTGGAGCTTGTGGAGATGGGGAGGATAAGGGAGAACTCCGCCTGCTGCGGCGTAAGCTCTTGGCTGCTGTGCGGCGAGGAGGCGAAAAAGATGCAGCTAGACAGGCTGAGAGAAGCCAAAAACACAGGAGCCGCAAAGCTAGTCACAGGCTGCCACAAGTGCAGGATACACTTCATCTGCACCCAGAACGAGAAAGTCCCAGAGGAGTTCGAGGACGTGAAAGAGCTGGAAGTCGTGGAGCTAACACAGCTCGTCGCAGAGGCACTTGGAATAAAGCTGAAACCGCCAACAGTTTCCTAAAAAACCTTTATCCCCCTCATAATTTTCCAAAAAAATGAAGTTGAAAGTTTGTTTAGATTTTCTCTAAAAGCTGGGTCGGCTTTATTTTCAGCATGTTGAGCGCCAGCTCTTCCGGAGACATCCCCATGGCCAGTCCAAGTAGCTGTGGGTAGTGTATCACCGGGATTCTAAGCTTCTCTCCAAGCTTCCTCTCGGCCAGCGGCTGCATGCCCTCATACATGAGGTGGCAGTAGGGGCAGATGGTGATCAACGCCTGCGCACCCACACCCTTCACACGCTTAAGCTTGTCCCCGACTAGTTGGATTGGGATTTCCCTATCTATGCCTGAAACCGGGCCCCCGCAGCACTGGGCCTCGTCCTCGTAGCTGAGGCAGGTCGCCCCGGTCGCTTCGATTAACTTCTTCAGTGCTGTTGGGTTCTCTGGGTCCTCGAACTGCATGAGCTTCTTAGGCCTGGCGATGTGGCACCCCGTGTGCTGGGCGACCACAAACTTCTCCAGAGGCCTCACAACCCTATCCTTTATCTTCTCCACGCCGAAGTCTTCCACCAGCATCCTAGCGAAGTGTTTAACATTAATCTTCCCCTTAAACTCCAAACCAACCTCGCTTAGGCGCTCGTTCACCGTGTTCCTCAGTTCTTCGTCCTCCTTGAGCTCCACATTCGTATGATGAAGCGTCTCCGCACACCCCGGACACAAAGTTATGATGTCTAAGCCCTGCTCCTCAGCTATGCAGAGGTTTCTCGCAGCCAGCATGAGCCTAGCCTCGTAGCTTATAGCCTCTATCGGGAAGCCGCAGCAGTTGTAGGTCGGCATGTCTACCAATTCTATGCCAAGCTCGCCCAGAACCTTCCTAGCGGAGATTTCGTAGCTCTGAACCCTGTAGGGGATGACACAGCCGAGGAAAAGCAGGTATTTCACTTCTTCTCACCTCTTTGGATGAGTTTATCAAAATCGACGGATTCGAGGAGTCTGCGGACTGGCTCGGCGTCCACCCTAGGAAGCGGGGGAAGCCCATAACGCTCCCTCATCTTAACCCTAGACTCGGGAATCTTGAAGGCGAGGCCAGTCTCAAGGATGGCTGAGCCCTGCTCCCTGTAGACTGTGGGAACTATACCCTGTAGGGCGGCTAGGTTCCTGAGGGCAATCATGAACTCCGTGAATTCAGCGTCTCTCGGACACACGTCCAGACAGGTGAAGCAGATGGAGCACCTCCAAATACTACTATCCTCAGAGAGTATCTGCCTCAGCTTTTCAACCGCTAGCCCGCTCCTGCCAGTGTTCTTCGCCATAACCACGGTGGACGCCTCACGCTCATCCATTCAATTTCACCAATGGCGCCTAATTTCCTACTCATAAAAGGTTTTCCACTATCTCAGGCGACGTATATGAATAGCTTTTAAAATTGTAGGTGTCGACTTATTCTTGGGGCGCCAAATGGGTGAGAACGCCACTCAAGGCATCCAAAGAGGTGCCTTGAGTTGTGCTACTTCATCGGGAGGGTTCGCAGGTGGCGTCTGATATAATGAAAAGGCTTAGGGCGGCGGAGGAGGCGTTCAGCAACGAGAGGCTCAGGTGGGTTATCGGGAGGAGGCGAATAATACTGGAGACGGGGGAGGTCGATGAGAAACGCCTAGACGAAACGATAAGCAAAATAGCTGAAGACGAGATTAAAAGACACTTAATCATCTTGGAGCTGAAGTCTTCAGGGCCGTTAACGATAAGCGAGATCTCGGAGAGGACTGGCCTCCCCGTGAGCGAGGTTCTGAACCACATAATTGCGTTGAAGTGGAGGAGAGCTGTGGACGTAGTTGGTGAGAAGGGGGACGAATACCTCTTCGGGGTTTTGGAGGGGTGAGTTTTGGCGATTGGAGTTTCAGTAATAAGGTTTGAGGAGCTTGACCCCGAGTTTAAGCGTAAAGTTATGGAGATTCCGGGCGCAGACAAGCTGACGTACTGCTTCCAGTGCGGAACCTGCACGGCAGCCTGCCCCATAGGAAGGAGGGTCAGCGACTTCAGGCCGAGACTCATAGCGAGGATGGCGATTCTCGGGCTGAAGAAGCCCCTTCTCGACAGCGACCTCCTATGGCTCTGCGCCGGGTGCTACGCCTGTCAGGAGAGGTGCCCGCAGCAGGTTCACCCAACAGACGTGATAGCCGCTCTAAGGAGCCTAGCTGTCCGTGAGGGGAACGTGCATCCATCCCTGAAAATGAAGACGGAGCTCATCGCAAAGAGTGGTAGACTGTATGAGATTACGGAGTTCGAGAACATGATGCGGGAGGACATGGGTCTACCTCCAGTTGCTGAGGTGAAGGTAGACGAAATCAGGGAGATAATGCGGGTTGTGGGGTTGGACAAGCTACTCAAAATCGAGTTGGAGGGAGGGCAGTGAGCAGGTATGCCCTGTTCTTAGGTTGCACGATACCCGCTAGGCTAAACAGCTACGACCTCTCGAGCAGGCGTGTAGCCGAGGCCCTAGGAATAGAGCTGGTGGACTTGGAGGGGGCTGGGTGCTGCGGCACACCGGACATGGAGTCCCTAGACCACACGATGGCCGCTGCGATGGCGGCCTGGAACCTAAGCCTAGCAGAGGAGCAGGGCCTAGACATAGTCGTCCTCTGCAACGGCTGCCACGAGGTTCTGAGGAAGTACAACGTGATGCTGAAGCAGGACAGCAAGCTCCTAAAAGAGGTGAACGAAATCCTATCCAAGGTTGGGCGTGAATACGAGGGAACAGTGGAGGTCAAGCACTACGTCAAGGTCCTCTATGACGACATAGGCCCCGACAAGATTAGGCAGATGCTGAAAAAGCCGTTTAAGGGTCTACGTGCCGCCGTCCACTACGGGTGCCACATGCTCAGACCATCAGAACTCATACAGTTCGACGACCCAGAGAACCCGCACATACTAGACGACCTAGTGAACGCAACGGGGGCTGTGAGCGTAGACTACCCCGACAAGCTGGAGTGCTGCGGAGCCCCAATACTAGCTGTGAACGAGGAGCTCTCCAACAGCATAGCGAAATACAAGGTGCAGATAGCGAGAAAATACGCAGACGTAATGATAACCGCCTGCCCCTTCTGCTTCATGCAATACGAAGGCTGCCAAGTAACGGGCTGGGAGGGCGAGCAACTACCCGTCCTGCACTACCCGCAGCTGCTGGGGCTGGCGCTCGGCATGGAGTTCGAGGAGCTGGGCATAAACGAGAACAGGATAGATGCCTCCAAGATTCTGGAGTTCCTGTGAGAGCGCAGTGGTGTGGAGTCGCTTTGCGGCTTAAGCCTACCGCAATCCCTTCTGCACCTAAAATTTTTAGTTGATATGGGGGCAATTTGGTCTGTGGTGATGGCTGATGGTTGAAATAGAGGGCTACTACCTCCCCGAGGACCGCTACTACACCGACAGAAACCTCTGGCTCAAGCCCGAGCCGGACGGGACAATAAAGGTGGGCTTTAACGACCTAGCACAGAAGCTGATAGGCAAAGTCGCCTTCGTCCGCCTCATGCCGAAGGGAAAACACATAGACAAAGACAGGTTCTTCGGAACAGTCGAATCCGCAAAGTGGGTCGAACGACTAAAGATGCCGATTTCAGGAACAATAGAAGAAATAAACGAGGAGCTGAAGAGAAACCCGGGGCTCGTGAACCAAGACCCCTACGAGGCTGGCTGGTTCGTCAAGATAAAGCCTGACAATCCAGAGGAGGCTCAGAGGGAGCTGGAGCAGCTGCCACACGGAGATCAGGTGGAGGAGTACCTGAAGAAGCAGATTGAAACCTTTGTAAAGAAGAAGGAGAAGTAAGCTGGGCTTTCTGGGCAACAGCCCTCCTTTTTCCTCATTTTTAACCTACACACGTTTAGTGAGATGCACACAATTTTATGAATTGTCGGTGGACTTAGTATTTGTTTGTGTGGAGGTGTCTCGGTTTGGATGCAGACATACTCGTGGAGAACTGCATAGTGGTTGCGATGGACGGTAGACCGCCGATAACGGACGGCGCCATAGCAATTAAGGGCGATAAAATAGTCTACGTAGGAAAGGCCGAGAAAGCTGGGGACATAAAGGCTGAAACACGAATAGACGCAAGAGGCATGGTCGCCCTTCCAGGCCTGATTAACTGCCACACCCACGTCCCCATGACACTGCTCAGGGGGATAGCGGAGGACCAGCCTCTGGAGAAGTGGCTCCGAGAGTCCATTTGGCCGATAGAGGCGAAGCTGACGGACGAGGACGTCTACTACGGAACGCTCTTAGGGTGCATAGAGATGATTAAGGGTGGAACAACGTGCTTCGCCGACATGTATTTCCACGTAGACGCCATGGCCAAGGCGATAGAAGAAGTGGGCATCAGGGCAGCCATAGCGCCAGGCATCATCGAGCTCGGCTTCCCCGAGACAGGCATAGCCATGCTGGAGGACGCCGTTAAGTTTGCTGAGAGGTGGCATGGAAAGGCGGAGGGCAGGATAGTCGCCCAGCTTGGGCCCCACGCACCCTACACCTGCGGCCCCGAACTCCTCATGAAAGCTAAGCAGGAGGCTGAAAGGCTCGGCATCTTCCTGCACATACACCTAGCGGAAAGCGTTAAGGAAGTCAAGGACTTCAACGAGAAACACGGAAAAACGGAATTCGAATTCCTCGAGGAAATCGGCTTCCTCGGCCCCAAAGTGCTGGCGGCTCACTGCGTCCAACTCACGGACAAAGACATGGAGATAATCTCCAAACACGGCGTGAAGGTCGCCTATAACCCAACGTCGAACGCAAAGCTCGGGAACGGCATAGCTAGGGCCTGGGAGCTACACCAGCTCGGCGTAGACGTGGGCCTAGCAACAGACGGGCCAGCCAGCAACAACACGCTGGACATGGTGGAAACCCTGAGGTGGGCCGCCCTACTCCAGAAGGCGAAATACCGAGACCCAACCGTCATGCCCCTAGACACGGTGCTCGAAATGGCCACGATAGGTGGGGCGAGGGTTCTGGGCTTAGAGGGGGAGGTGGGCTCTCTGGAGCCGGGGAAAAAGGCTGACGTAATCCTCATAGACCTTAAGAAGCCCCACCTTACGCCGGTGCACAACGTGAAGGCAACCATAGTCTACTCAGCGAAGGCAAGCGACGTAGACACGGTCATAATAGATGGTAGACTCGTAATGCGGAATAGGCGAATACTAACGGTTGACGAGGAGGCCGTTAGAGAGAAGACGGGTGAAATAAGCCGAGACTTGATGCAGAGATGAGGTTTCTACCGCATCTCCGTCGTGCTTTCGGTTGGCAGGAGTATGCTGTGGGGTGAGGCCTCCCTCACCCCAGCCTCGGTGAGCATCGCAATCCTCGCCTTCAGCCTCAACTCCTCAATGTTTCTGGCACCCGCATAGCCCATCGCAGCCTTCAACCCGCTGATG
>QMYG01000034.1 GCA_003662535.1 Candidatus Bathyarchaeota archaeon | reverse complement strand
GGTCTAAGATGACTATTTTGCCATTTTCCAGATAAAGCTGAACCGCCACGTGAGCCTCGCTTGAACCCTCTATGATTATGCATTCAGCAGGATACACGCCGTCTACGTAGTTTAGGATTAGTGAGCAGAGGAGTATCGCCATGTCTTCGCAGTCCCCAGCGCTTAGTTGCAGGGTTTCGTTAGCGAACTGCCAGACATCCTCCCTGAACTCTAAGGGCCCGTCAGGAGTTGGTGGGAGAACGGGATAAGGCGAATCGCTGCGATACTCTATGTTCTCCACAACCCAGTTGTAGAGGATGAAGGCGTCGTCGAGGAGCTCTCTCGTGTTTCCTGGCCTTTGCCACCCGCCAGTGAGCGACAAGACCAGCTGGCTTACCCCCGGGTCTTCTGGGGTGATTAGGGGTTTAACATCATTTGTTCCGCTGTGCAGGTTCACCTTCTTCCTTAGTTTTTCGTAGCTTTCCAGCCATTTGTTGAGGGTTTGGTTTAGCGTTATGTATTTGTTTAGGAGTGCTTCTTTTTGGTTCTGCAGGTTTTTCAGTTTTAGATACTGCTTGCTGTAGTCTCTTCTCAGGCTGATTATTTCTGTGAGGAGAACCCCCGTGAAGAGTAGTTGGGTGGCGACGAGGACTGCTAGGATGATGGCTATTGTTTTCCACCTGTTGGGCGTGCCCCTCGGCTCTTGCGGTATGAGGATGGACATGGCACTCTCAGATTTTAGCCGTGTTGTTTGGTAAATTAGGGTTTCCATCCACTTCCTTTATCTGTGCGTCCTGCTCTAGTTTAGGGTGGTGTATCCGAAGTTGGAGGGACAGTCCGTAGACGTGAAGTATGAGCCTTTCCGTGAGGTAATCATCAGGGAGTGCATCTACTTCCCACGCATAGAGGAACTGGTGCGTTTCGCAGACGTCGCCGCTGGAGGCAGGCCTACAGGCTTAAACTGGGCTGAAGGCGTCGCCTTCATCTACTACCCCATACCATTAGCGACCGAGCTGGCGGCAAAGGCGTTGATAGAGAATGCTAGGGTCTACTGGGCCTTTGTCAGCTACGCCCTCATGCCAGAATACGCTCCGGTTGTGGAGACGAAGGAGAAGATAATACTCCCCGTGATTAATGTCTCGTCGAGTCCTTTCTTCCGTCAGGTTGCACGGTGGCTGCGTCAAAAGGCTGAGAGTGAAACTTAAAATCTAGATTTTTGGGTTTCATTCCACTATTGATTTTTGAGTCTACCACTCTGGCCCAGTCGTGTATGCCCAAACTACTAGGGCTATGACGAAGGTTATTGCGCCCAGAACACCCGCTAGGAACCAGTCAGCCCCGATTACTGCGGGTAGTCCTTTAAGGAGGATTCTGCGAAGCTTTGGGAGGTAGGGTTTTGCCACGAGGTAGACTAGGACGCCTACGACGAAGCCTAGGAGGGCTGCGGCGCTGAGGGTTTTTATCCTGCCCATCCCCTACACACCCCACTAATTACCCAGCTCGTAGATACGTCTGGCACGAACACAAAAAGCTTCTGGAAATGGTTCAAACAAAAATTGGTGGGGATTAGGCTGCGAATGCGCCTTAGTTGAGGCTAAAAGCCTAGGCTTCCCTGACGGTCAGGCCGTCTATCCAGAAAACGGCGTAGATGTCTTCGCCATTTATCACTCCGCAGATCGCCGTAGAGATGCTGCCCATGGGGAATTTTCTTCCGTAGAATGCGTGGAGGACATATTGGGCGGTCTCGCCTGCGTCTCCGCATAGTATTGCCCTACGTCTACCAGAGAGGCCGAAGGCCCCGAAGCCGTTAAGACTGTAGCTGTGCTCCCCAATCGTGAGGGTGCCCTCCACCACGTCTAGGCCTATGGTTCTCATGCCGATAACGGAGACGTCCATCACGAACTCCAGCGACGCTGACACGTTCTCCCACTGCCCGTCCACGAGTATTTGTGCCTCGCCGTGCGTGGTTCTGAATCTATAGCGGTTTCCAGGCGCTATGTCGGCGGAGACGAAGCTTACAACCATGAACGTCGTAATCATTAGCACTGTTATGAGTGATAGGGCCACGCCAATCTTCACTAGCTTTCTCAACTCTTGCCTCACCGAGAGGAGCTTAATTCGTAATAAGGCTTAAGGCAGACGCACCAGAGATGTACATCAGGAATTCAGGTTGAAGCGGAGGAAAGCCCAGCGAAAGACGGCTGTGCAGATAAGGTTCGAGATTCTCGAATACCTGAGATACGCAGGCCCGACTCCGAGAACCCACCTGTGGCGTAGGGCCACAACCCTCTCCTACGACGACTTCCTAAAACACCTACACCACCTGATTGAGAAGGGCCTCGTCGTTGAGGACGAGGATGGGTGCAGAATCACAGAGATGGGAAAGAAGGTCTACGACCAGCTGAAGGACTTACTGCCTACGATATTTTAGGCTGCGGGTTCACTCCTGATGCGTCAATTTTATTTGTGGAGCCGCCTGAAAGATGCGTAGTGAAAGGTGCATGAGTGAAAGAAGGCCGGAAGAACTGCCCCTGAGAACAATGCACGACTTGGCTGAACGCATTTTGGACGAGTGGAACCTCATAAAAATCGCTGTGGCCGTCGGCCTGGCATCCTCAATCTTCCTAACAATCTTCATATTCAGGTGGGTAATCAGATTTCTCCCAGTCCTCATCCTGAGAAGGGCCTACATGGACATAATCTTCCTCGTGCTGGCACTACCCTGCATGCTCTTCGTCCTCTACGCCTTCATACAACAATACAGATTTCTCAAGTCTTGGATAAAACGCATACAGAAGCTAAAAAAGCTGGAAGCAGAACTCTTAGGCGAATAGATTCAAGACCACGTCCAAAAATCTTAGAGACTGACCCGTTTTAAACTGCGGCCAAGTAAAGGCTTCAGAAGCTGCACTGTCTTAAGGTAGACGATATTGAGGTCTTTATGCGTGTTCTCGTCTCGATGTGGGCGTGGAACCGCCCTTTCAGGATTGTTTTTCGGGTTTGGCTGACTGTGGGTTGGGCTGCGTCTTGCCTTGCTTACGTGGAGAGGTGGATGAAAGTTTGGTGTGGACTTGGATGCGCATAGGACGGCGACCCACACCCCCGCTTTTTGGTTTGAAGGTGAAAGAACCTGAGGTTTGGTGTCGCTCAGCATATGGGCCGTCGTATATAGCTCCGTCTTAAGAACGCTTAACTCGGTCAAAGGGCCTGTTGCACCTGCAACCCTTTCGGGGGAAGAAGCCATGACCAGCAACTTCACAAAAAGGTGGATGGGCACGGGAAGGGGGCCACCACTCTCCGTCAGAATAAGAAACTCCATACGCCCACCACCCCCACTGAAGGAGAGAATGAGCAAAGTTTCAAGGAGAATGGACACACAGATAAAAAGAATGGACAAAACGCTCAAAAAGTTTCAAACAAGACATAAACAACTCTTCAATCAGGTCGTAGAGTCTCTCATGCACAGGGATATGGAGAGGGCCAACGCCCTAGCGAACGAGCTCTCCCAGATGAAGAACATCATCAGGCTGATTACCTATTCTAAGCTAGCGTTGGAGCAGGTCTCCCTACGCCTGAAGACGATAACAGAGGTGGGCAACATGGTCTCGACGCTTGCCCCAGCCCTGCAGGTTCTGCAGAGCGTCCGCTACACGCTTGGCAACATAATCCCTGACGCCGAGAAGGAGCTTGGAGAGATTAACGACCTGCTGACAGACATAATATCGAGTGCTGGCCAGTTCTCGGAGACGAGCGTAGATTTTGAGGCCAGCAGCGAGGAGGCCCAGAGGATACTGAGGGAGGCTATGGTGATAGCTGAGAGCCGCATGAAGGACAGCTTCCCAGAACTACCTGACGAGCTGATGGATGAGGAGAGCAGGTCGGGGGTGTATAGGTGAAAATGTCGGGCGGAGTGGAAAAGCCAATCACCCTTGTCGGGAAGTCAGTCCAAGACAAGTATGGGCGCTTCATAGGGCACGTCGTCTCAGTCATATCGGACGCTGACGGAAACTCCACATCTCTGCTCATCAGGGGTCGGGAGGAGCGTTTCATCCGCTGCGACATGAGGCAGATTCAGGTAGACGGAGACTGCGTGGTCTACACGCCAGCCGTAGTCGCCAAGGCCTTAGAAATTAGGGACAAGGCCTCAATACTCAGGCAGAAGAGGGAGATGCTCAACAAGCTCTACGAGGAGAGACGCATAATGCCGAAGGCCTTCGACGAACTCCAAAGCGAGGTGGAAACAGCCCTCAGTCGGCTGAGCATAGATGCGAAGACCGTGGCCACAGAGCTTGAGCGTGCCTGCGAGGACTGCTCCAAGCAAATTAAGGACTTGATAACAGCCATGGCCTGCCTAGAGGTGGAGAGGGGCCTAGGCCACATAGACGAGGACATCTACAAGGAGGCTATGCGCATCATGCGCAAAGGCCTAAGACAGCTGATTATGGAGAAGTCAGACCTAGAGGCGCTCAGGGAAGAAATGATTGACGCCTCTAGGCACGTGCCAGCAACAGCTCTGGAGGGGACGCCCGTGGTTTTGGATTCTGGCGACTACTACCCGTCGGGGGACGGGGAAGAGCCTGTTGTGATTAGGATTAGGGACGAGCAGGAAGGTAGGGGAGAAGGCGGGCAAGAGGCGGAGGCGCTGCATGGTTAGGGGCATGTTCCGCAGGCCGTCGTTCCACGAGCTGGCTGGCCAAATCTCTAGGATGCTGGCCAGCCAGAGGGGCAGGCTACGCCTAGCTATGAGAAGCCTCGAAAGGCAGAGGCAGAGGCTTTGGAAGCTCTGCCTCGAAGCCGTAAGCGCAAACGACTACGCAAGGGCCCTCGTCTACGCCAACGAGCTTTCCGTCGTTAAGCATGTGCTCCAAGTCTTCACACAGTGCGACATACTGATGGAGAGGCTCATCATACGCCTAGACATGCTCAAATCACTAAACGCAGTCGTCTCAGACCTAGCGCCAGTAGCCAGCGAGCTGAAGGTGCTTTCTAAGCACGCTGCGAAGGTCATGCCATCGCTCTCCTATGAACTTGAGAAGATTGGAGACACGATAAGCGATGTGCTCTCCGAGACGAGCGTAGACGCCCTAGAGCCGCCGACACCCATAGATGAGCCCGGAAGCGAGGAGATACTTAGCGAGGCGAGGGCGGAGTTAGAGCGGAGGATGGCTGAGAAGTTCCCAACCCCGCCTGAAACTGTGGATGTTCACAGCGGGAGGACTGTGGCCCTAGCCTTGGGCGCTGACGGGCAGGCCAGCAACGACTACGGGGGTGGTGAGGGAGAAATCCTAGAGAGGGTCTACAGCTATGCAAAGATGAAGGGGGGAGACGTGGACATAGCTGAGTGCGCCTCAGAGCTTAACCTTCCCCCCGAAAGGGTTCTATGGGCTCTTCAGAGGCTGAGCCAAGAGGGCAGGGTGGAGCTTAGGAGGTAGACGCCTCCATGAGTTCCATTAGGGAGCTGGAGAGGGTTGCCTCGAGCTACGCCACTAGAGCAGTCTACCTAGATAGGCAGGGGAAAACAGACAGCGCCATAACGATGTATAAGAGGGCTGTTGAGATGCTGATGAAAATCACGAAGCTCTACCCAGACTACCAGCTAAACCAGATATACATACAGCGGGCTCAGGCCTACCAGAGGAGAATTAGGAAGCTTCGAGGCGAACCCGACGGCTCCCTAATGGAGCCGAACGGCCCAAAGGCCGGGCAGAAGCTCAGCTACGACGAACTCGTCCTAACAGACAAGCCCAACGTCAGGTGGAGCGATGTCGTTGGGCTGGAGCAGGTTAAGGCTGTCATCGAGGAGGCCATAATCTATCCAACCAGACGGCCAGACCTCTTCCCCCTAGGATGGCCGAGGGGCATACTGCTCTTTGGGCCTCCCGGATGCGGGAAAACCCTTCTGGCAGCCGCCGTAGCAAACGAGATTGACGCCTCCTTCTTCTCTGTGGACGCCGCCACTATAATGTCTAAGTGGCTCGGGGAAGCTGAGAAGAACGTGGCCAGGCTTTTTAATGCGGCTAGGGCTGTGGCTAGTCAAAAGAAGCCCGCAATCATCTTCATAGACGAGCTTGACTCGCTCGTTCGGGTTCACTCCAGCGAGATAGGTGGAGAGGCCAGGGTCAGAAACCAGTTCCTCAAAGAGATGGACAGCATCGTCGATAAAGGTAGAAGGCTGCACGTCTACGTCATCGGCGCAACGAACAAGCCTTGGAACCTAGACTGGCCATTTATACGCAGGTTCCAGAAGCGGCTGCTGGTTCCGCTGCCCGACACACCTACACGCCTAAAGATGTTCCGCCACTTCACAAAGGACTTCACGCTGGCTCGGGACGTAGACTTTCGGAGGCTTGCAGAGAGAACCGAGGGCTTTTCCGGAAGCGACATAAGGGATGTCTGCCAATCAGCACAGCTAAACGTAATAAGGGAGCTCTTCAGGTCAAAGAAGGCACTAACCGCAGACGTGAAGCCTAGACCAGTCAGCATGAGGGACTTCCTAGACGCAATCGCCAAGATAAGGCCAAGCGTTACTGAGGAGATGATGAAGCTCTACAGGGCTTGGGACGAGAATTTTGGAGCCTATTAGACGGGCTTCTTTTCGCATTACGCCACGATGTGTTGAGAGTTGGATATATGTGGCTCGGAAGCCCATTTGGCTGTTGAGGTTTGGGGGTGTTGAGTTGAAGCTTAGCCTCGTCGCCTACACG
>QMYG01000033.1 GCA_003662535.1 Candidatus Bathyarchaeota archaeon | reverse complement strand
CTAAGCCCGTATAAGTTTAGAGCCCTGTCGTCGTGAGGAGCCATGGGCCTAGAGGAGGTAATCCCCATAGCCTTCGACAGCATGGGCACAAGAAGCATGTGCACCTTCGTCAGAACAGGAGACCTAGTGGTGCTCATAGACCCGGGAGTTTCACTCGCACCAAGAAGATACGGGCTACCCCCACACCCGCTGGAACTCCAACGCATGGACGAACACCACGACGAGATTGTGCGCTACGCCGGCGAAGCCGAAGTGCTCATAGTTACGCACTACCACTACGACCACCACATGCCAGATGAGCCGGAAATCTTTGAGGGTAAGATTGCCTACCTGAAGCATCCGACGGAAAACATAAATAAGAGCCAGCGTGGAAGGGCGAAATACTTCCTAGAACAGTTAGAGGGCATCCCTAAGCGCCTAGAATACGCCGATGGGAACTCGGGGAGGTTTGGAGAGACAAGTATACGCTTTTCCAACGCCGTATGTCATGGGACAAACAACAGGCTGGGCTACGTCGTTGAGGTCTGCATCGAGCATGGGGGCGAGAAGCTTCTCTTTACTTCCGACGTGGAGGGCCCAGCTCTGGACGAGCAGGTCGAGTTCATCCTCGAGGAGAAGCCCGACATACTCATCGTGGACGGCCCCATGACCTACATGCTCGGATACAGATACTCAAGGGCGAGCCTAGAGAAGTCGAACGAGAACCTAGTTAGGATTCTTCGGGAGGCGGAGGTCTCGCACCTAATAATAGACCACCACTTCCTAAGAGACCTAAACTACAAGGAGCGAATCACACCCGTCTACGAGGCAGCAGACGACGTAGGCGCCAAAGTCGTCACGGCCGCCGAGTTTGCTGGAAAACCCGTAGAGATGCTTGAGGCTCATAGGAAGGAGCTCTACGAGAGGGAGCGTGGCTCCTAGGTAGACATCAATGTTTAGGGTGGAGTCTCCCGCTCGTGGCGTTTTTGCATAAAAAATATAAGGCGTCTCTGCAGAGAGCCGTTAATTGTGGTGGCATAGTTGGGCGAGGTAATAATAACAGGTCGGGAAGTAGTGAACTTGGTCATTTTGCTCGTCTACAACCTGTTCATCATCTTCTACCTGTCGAAGAAGGTTTACCAGCGGTGGGGAGTCTACATGGGAAGAAAAACCCTGCACTTCCTCTCCGGCGGCGTGAGCATAGTGTTGGCGCCCTACCTCTTCAGAGCAGTCTACCTACCCTTCCTGCTCTGCTTTGCGATGGTCCTCCTGACGCTGGCAGGCCACCTCTGGCTAGGCCCCTTCGAGTGGTTCCAAGTCAAGGGAAACTACGCCGACGTATACTTCTGCATAATGTTCACAATCCTCGTAGCCGCCTTCTGGCATTACAACCCATGGATAGGCGTCCTCTCCTGCCTCTTCATGGCTTGGGGAGACGGAATCACAGGCGTTGTCAGGAACATAATTTACAAACGCAGAACAAAGAGCCTCTGGGGCAACCTAGCCATGCTCCTGCTCTGCGTCCCCCTCGGCTACTACCTCCTAGGCGTAATAGGCGTGGTAGGCGGGGTCTTCGCCAGCCTCATCGAGAAGTTCGAGTTCATAGACGACAACATCTCCGTGCCCATAGGCTCAGCGCTCCTAATGACAGCCCTCCACATGCTAATATAACCGAGAAGAAGCCCCAACGCCAACCAACACTCAATAAAGATTAATCCAGCCTCTCTTCAGAACCTGATTAGAGCGGAACTAACAATGCATTAAAATTTAAAAATTTCTCCATAGCGAATCAATTTTCGGAGGTGTAAATTGGCGAGAAAAAGCGTAATTGCGTGCGTAGTTTTAACAGTGTTGCTGGCTCTCACCGTCTACGCTTACATGAATGTCGAGGCGCTCTACGAGGACCTGCATCAACGCTACATCGAGTTGAAGGAGGAGAGGGACAGCCTCGCCAGCCAATACAACGACCTAAGCCAACAATACGCCACGCTCCTCGAGCAACTTGAAAACCTATCCGAAAGCTACTCAGAACTAAGAGAAGCCTACCAACAGCTCCTAGAGAAAACGAACATCACCGCCCCCGCAATAACAGCGATAAACGACAGAGAATACCACATCAAAGCCCTCGAACTCATCAATAGAGCAAACGAAAGCATCTATATCATCATGTATGCGGCAAAATACGACGAAGACGACCCCATAGACCCAGCTAACGACCTGATAAGGGCCCTGGCGGCGGCGCATGAGCGTGGCGTGGGTGTGCATGTAATTTTAGATGAGGAGCCGAGATACAACGAAGACACGATGAACTACCTTGTGTCCGAGGGTATAAATGTAACCTACGACTCGGGCGGGGTGAGAACGCACTGTAAGCTCGTGGTTATAGACGGATATATCGTCCTTATTGGGAGCCACAACTGGACTGAGAGCGCCCTCTCCTACAACCACGAAACAAGCCTGCTCATAAAATCTGAACCCCTAGCCGAGCTGGAAATCAGATACTTCAACACCATCTGGGCTGAGGCAACAGGCTAGTCAGGCTTCCTCGAGAGCCAAGGCACGTCAAAGTTCAGGAAGCGTCTACGTCTATCCTCGAGCCAGTCGGCTAGACGGCTCTCTGGAACCCTTAGGAGGCTCAGGGCCATGGTCAGGTCCACCAGCGATGTTAGAAGGTTCACCAGCCCGAGGACGAAGGCTATGAGCCTTAATGTTGGGCGAAGAGCGGAGATGAGCAGTAATGTTGCGAGTATTGCTGTGAAGGGGGTGAGGAGGATTGCGTAAAGCTTCCTCTTGCATAGGTCTTTGGGGTTTAGCATCCAGCATATCTGGTGGATGCCGAAGTAGAGTCCGCTTAGCCTCACGCCGAGAAGCTTGGCGGATAATATGTGGAGAAGCTCGTGTAGCGGTATTAATGCGAAGACCACGACTACCGCTAGGGGTGCTGGTAGAGCCTCTAACCCTATCCCATGATATTTCAGGGGATTCCAGAAATTTAGGTGTTCAGCCTCTCTACGGCCTGCGGAACCTCCGTGATGTAGTCTACCACTGCGTCTGCCTCCACGCCTGCATTTAGGCCTATGGCCTCGTCTCTGACGAGGATGGCGTGCATGCCTACCGCCTTGGCGCCAGCTATGTCCTCCTTCACCGAGTTTCCCACATGGACTACCTGCCAAGCTGGGACTCCGAGCCTTTCTAGGGCGTGCCTGAAGATGCGTGGATGGGGCTTCCTATATCCGACAGCCCCGGAAATGACGACCACCTCGAAGTAGTGCATGAGTCCATGCTCCTCTAGGAAGTATTTTGGTAGCAGGCTCATCGAGTTTGAGATAACTGCTAGGCGATACCTGCCTTTCAGCTCTTCTAGGACTTCCCTCACGCCCTCCTTCACCGTCTGGGGGAAGCTTAGGCGGTAGAGCTTTCTTATCTCGTCTAAGATTTCTTGGCTCGGCACTATTTTCAGCCTCTTAAGGATGGCTGAGTAAAAGTCCTCGAAACGCATCTCCCTGCCCTTCGCTCTGAGCTTCGCAAGCCTCTCCATCGAGGGCCTCAAGGCTCTCTTGTAGTCGTCGACGCTTATGCTGTAGCCGATTCCCCTCAGGTAGGCGACAACCCTGTCTACGTAGACTTCCCTGTCTAGCTCTCCGCTGGCTAGGGTTCCACCCACGTCGAAGCTCACAACCCTAATCAAGCCCCTTTCTCCCCCACCAACACGGCCTCCCAGAAGCCCCTCCCGCCAGACTTCTTAAACTCGTAGGCGAGTATCGCCAAAACCCACGCAAGAAAGGCCACGTGCACGACTACGGTTGCGAGTTCAGCGTCCCCAAACAGGATGAAGGCATCTACAGAGCTTGTTGTGAACGGGAAGAGTAGCGGATTGTAGGGGTGATGCAGGGTGTCCACGAGCACATGCGAAATTGCACCAACTAGGCACGGGGCAACGAGCTTTTTGCTAGCTTTGCATTCCTCCCTTGCGTCTACCTTGAAAATCGTGGACGCTAAAGCTGGGTAGAGGTAGACGGTTATGAGGAGAGCTAAGGCTAGCCCGATTGTCGAGGCTCCGACGAGGCTGTGCAGAACCAGCCTGTCGATGAACCATCCAGAAGCGGAAAGATGTATCACTCCGAAGCGATTTAAGGCGAAGATGACCGGGTTTTCCAAGTCTGGAATGAAATTGCCCACAATTAGGGCTGGGAGGCTCCAGTCCTTCCTAAGCTTTTTTGTCGTGTAGGCTATGCAGTAGTGGAGCGGAGTTATGGGCACAGCGTCTCCCCAAGTCAAGCAGTGTGGGAAAACAAATAAGGCTTCATCTAATAATCATTTTCATGCATGAGCTGGTGCGATTTCTTTTTAAGCACTGCCCGAAAGAAGTTGGTGGCAAAGCGAGAAGACGAAGCGTGGTGATAGGGGAATGGCCGAAGAACCAGCCACACGCAAGCAGGTGGGAAGTAAAAAGGAGTCGCTGTCAAGAGAGCTAAGAAAAAGGCTTCCGGGGACTGTTGGAAACCTCATAAAATTGGCGCTGGCCCTCCTGCTGATAAGGTTCGTCGTCCCAGCAATAAAGCCCCTAGACCTCATACTGAGGGAGCTAGGCCTAATAAGCCTAAGGCAAATCCTAGATGTGGTTGCATTCCTCGTCATAATCTACTACGGCTACTTCATACTCAGAGACGTGAAAGTCCTAGCTGAGAGGTTCGTGGACTTCGTAATCCTACGCTTCGGGATAAAGGAGGAGCAGGCTCCGCTAAGGAGGGCTGCCCTCGACGTAGTCTGGCTCATAGGGATAATCTTAGCCTACGCCGCCATAGTCCCTGTGGTCGAGAGGCTTCTCGGAATTCCTTGGATACTGATGGCTGTTACTCTCACCATCGTGGTTCTTGCACTCGTGTTTTTGTATGATTGTGTGAGGATGCTTCGCCTCGTTTTCGATGTTCGGATAAGGAGGTTTATCGAGGTTTTGGCTGACACTGTAGAGAGGGCTGAGAGGAAGGTTGAAGAGGAGCGTAGGCGTGAGGCTGCTGATTTGGAGGGCGAAGAATGAGCGTTGAAGCAATCTTCGCTCTCCTCTTCACGTTTATCGTGCTCCTCATCTTCCTAGAGCTGTTTCACAGGGCTGTAGCTGCGCTTATAGGAGCTTTTCTAGCCACCTACTTCGGCCTAGTCTACCACGTAATCACCTACGAAGAAATCTTCACCTTCATAGACTTCAAACTGCTTATCTTCGTTATAGGCGTCTACATCATAGTTGAGGTGCTGGACAGAGCCGGAGTCTTCCACTTCATCGCCCTGATACTCATAAACCTAGTCGGCGCCAGTCCCCGAAGGCTCACAATTCTCTTCCCCCTCATGACCATCCTCTTCTCAGCCTTCCTCTCAAACATAGCGGCCATGGTGATAGTTGCGACGCTCACAGTTGCGATAACCAAGAGGGTGAAGGTAGACCCGCTACCCTACCTCATCTTAGAGAGCATAATCGCCAACATCGGTGGAATGGCACTAATCATAAGCTCCATACCGAACATGCTAGTAGGCCTAAAAGCAGGCTTCACCTTCCTAGACTTCCTCGTCTTCTCCTTCCCCCTAATGACGATACTCACGGTAATCACAGTCCTAGCCTTCAGGAGAACCCTGCTAAAAGTGGATGCGGTCGAGGAAAGGGGGATTGAGAAGTTTGACCCTTGGTCAGCTGTGAAGGATAGGCGTGTTTTTACCCGTTCTCTCTTCATATTTGTCCTGACCCTCGTCCTGCTAGTCTTCTGCGACCGCATCGGCGTCGGCATGGAGGCAGTCGCCTCGGGTGGAGCCGTTGCGCTCCTAGCCCTTACGGGAATAGACCTTGAGGACGTGCTTAGGCATATAGATTGGGGCACTATATTCTTCTTCGGCGGCTTCTTCATACTGGTTGGGAGTGTGGAGCGTTCAGGCCTCCTCAGCCTACTAGCACACAAACTCCTAGCCTTTTCTCAGGGAAACCCAGCCCTCTTCACGTTGCTAATCCTGTGGTTCAGCGCCTTCCTCAGCGGCGTAGTGGACAACATACCCGTAACGCTCACGCTCATACCCATAATTCAAACAGCGATAGTTGAGACAGGGTTTAAGGCGGCCCCCCTCTGGTGGAGCCTAATCTTCGGCGTTGCGGTTGGCGGAAACCTCACCCCACTCTCCTCTCCTACGGGTATAGCTGCTATGGGAATCCTAGACAAAGAGGGCTACACGGACTACTTCCACCAATTCCTAAAGGTTGGCTTCTTGGCCAGCATGCTCCTGCTTGCGGTTGCAACTATATATACCTATTTGCTCTTTTTAATCTTGGGTTGAGGCTCCTTGCTTAAGAAGACGCTGGATAAATTGAAGAGCTACACAAGGCGGGAGAGGATGGTCGAGTACGAAGAGGAACGTAGACGGGTGAACGAGATACTCTCTAAGCCCAGCATCGCCATCAGGGTGGAGCTGCCGCCTGGCTTCGAGGACATGCGTGAAGAATTCATGAGCTTGGAGCACGACGACGCCTTTCTGTCTGCGGTTAAGGATTTGGTGAGGAAGACGCTCCTGATGAAGAGGTTGAAACGCTAAGCCCTGAAACTCCTCCTAAAATTAAAATACCACACTTACGAAATTTTCATTCGGATGTATCATGAGGGAAGTGGACGCCAAAGTTCAGGATTTGATGGGCAAGCTCACACCCTACCTTGAGAGAGTCAATTTTGGAATAACCACGTCTAGGGG
>QMYG01000032.1 GCA_003662535.1 Candidatus Bathyarchaeota archaeon | reverse complement strand
GGAGCGGCTGGGGGGAGAATCCTAAGGCCCAGAGCGGGGATAGACCCTGTTTTCGGCATAGCGGAGCTTGTTGGGGCGCTCGTGTCGGGTTTGGCGATTAAGGGAAAACAACTACAGGTTTTCGCCATCTACGGAGCGCTGCTCCTAGCATATTTCCTGCATCCAGTAGGTAGACATCTACCAGCTTGGTGCCTCTGGGACATCTACGTAGCCTTTGCGGCAATACCGCTGACAAGCCTAACGGCGAGGAGGCTGCGTCAAAGCAGAGGCAACCCGAGGGTGCTGATGCCCTCTGTTGTTCTGTCCTCCTTTATAGGTGTAGAGGCGGATGTGCTAGTCAGAATATTCATGTTCATCCCTCTAGGCCTGTATTCTCTAATGGGCGTCCCGGAAGAAGCGCTTCCAGCAATATGGGTGGCTGGAGCCTTCGAAACCCCGATAGAGAGCGCCATAAGCGTCTTGGCTTCCACCCTTCTACTGGTTCCACTTCTGAAGGTTCTGGAGGACGGCAGGATAATTAGGTGGCCCCTGACCTGAAAAGAATAGGCAAAAATAGGAGGATAAACACTATCTAGCATGACCGGGGATGAAGGAGTCTTACATAAGAGTGTTCTACAGGCCTGTTCTGAGCAACCCCCTGCTAGTTGAAGGGCTCCCCGGCTTCGGGGGAGTAGGGGAGGAGGCCGCGAGGCTCCTCATAGAATTCACAAAGGCAAGGCTCTTCGCCGAGCTTTACTCGCCCGACTTCCCAGACTACGTCATAGTGGACGACAGCGGGATATGCAACCTCCCGAGGCACCAGTTCCACTGGGCGAGGCAAGACGACATAGACTTGGTGATATTAACTGGAGACACACAGCCCCAGCCAGAGGAGCTACCAGCCTACTACGAGGTCTGCGGCCTCATCATGGACTTCGCTCAGGAACTAGGATGCAAGTTTGTGATCAGTTTGGGCGGGGTGCCCGCAACTAGAGGGAGACACCAAGTCTACATAGCGTCTACCTTACCGAGCATACTAGAAAGTCTAAAGGAGGACGGCGTAGCCATATACAGAAACGGGAGAATAGTCGGAGCCACAGGACTGCTTCCAGGCCTAGCGAGAATCTACGGGATTCAGGGCCTATGCATACTTGGCGCCACGAACAGGCCCTTCGGAGACAGAGAGGCAGGCTTTAGGGTCTTTAGGTTGCTCATGAAGGCTTTAAAATCTCCTGCGGTTAGGAGTGCCATACTTCGACCATAGCTTTTGGCCTACCGCTCTTTTCCTGGCCGTATCTCCTATAAGGCTTGGTCAAGTGCCTCTGAGAGCGGGGAGAAGTTATATAGAGGCCGGGCTTCAGGCTTCTTTGAACCTCTACACGGATTTTCCTAGCCTTAGGGTCTCTAAAACCGCACTTCCTACACCTGAAACCCTTATTCCTACCCATAGACTCCATCCGTCTACCACACTTAGGACAGGGCGGATTGACAAACAGAAACTTCGGAGCCAACGCCAAAACACGCAGCTTCTCCAAGTTTATCGTCATCGGGTGGCCACCCTCAGGGGGCCTCACAGCCCCATAAACCTCAACCAAGTCCCCCGACTCCAACATCCTAGAAACCTTCGCCAGCAGGCCCGTAGGCTCGAAGGCCGCACACTGCACCTCCCCGCTCTCATCGCTGATGTAAAAGAAGACATGGCCCCCGGGAATAACTGTCGGAGCCCTGCTAACCACACCCTTAACAATAACGGGGTGATACGGCTTCAATTCAGATATTGAAGAAACGGGTGTGAGGTGTGCGTCAGTTCCCTGATTCGTCCTGAAAATAACCCAACGCTCTATAGGCTCTCCGACACGAATCATCCTGTGGGCAAGCTTCACAACCTCAGCCGATTCGCCACGAATACCGTACAGAACGGGGTCAGGGCCGTGCGGGGTTATGAGAACGCGGCCCGTCTCTGGGTCAATGTTGTTGAATGTTTTTGGAGCTGTTTTCCTATCCATTTCTATAACGGATTTTGCGTCTACCTTTCTAGGCTTTCCAACGTTTTCCCGAGTTCTATAGGCGAGCAACTCGTAGGTGTGGTCTCCAGTGAGCAGCTCTCCGATTGCTGCAAGAGCACCAATCACCCCCCGACCCTTCTTTAATCCCACAGCCCTAGCCCCAAACCTCCTAATTAGGGCACATGTCTCGCCGAGAGAAACCAAACCCCGTATAGCCCTCTCAGAAAACCGTCTAACAGCCTCCGGAACATCGCCAACCAACATAACCACGCCGGGATGGGTGTTTCCATGCTCTAGGTCAGAATGCCTCTCGACGGCGTCTACGGCGATGCATAAAATCTCGTCCAGCAGGTCTTCATCGCAGGAGAAGCGTAGACATAGGGCGCCATTCCCACGGGTTTTCCATGGGGCGTTAGGGTTAAGTCTGATTAGGTTTGGGTAGTCGAGGAATTGGACTCCTAGGGCTTCCAGCTTTTCTACCAGTAGGGCTGCGATGTAGGTTGTGCATCCCATTCTTGGCGAGTCTGTGTCATCTAAACCCAAATGGACATCAGTCATGGTGTGCACGTAGAAAGATGGGGTTTCTATTGTGCATCGCTAAGCTTCTACGACTCCACAACCACCATAGTTAGCGTGGAGCGAACCCTATTCAGTCTACGTATCTTCCAAGTAACTATCTCCCTGAGCTTATCCATAGTTTCAGCCCTTATCTTAGCAACTATGTCGTAAACTCCATAGACTACGTAGGCTTCCTCCACACCCTCAACCTTCTTCAGGGCGTTCAGAACCTCATCCTCAGCTCCGATTTCCGAGTTTATCAGGACGAACGCCAGCGGCACGTTCATCACCAAATGTTAATTGCGGCTCAACTCCTAAATAATATTTTGTTGTAGGTGCCACCCAGATGCAAACGCATATAGATGAGCGCCCGGTGGACGTTTACATACTGCATATGCGGCAGGACGACCCGAAGAAGTGCACAGCCCTGAAGCTTAAACGCCTAAACCTCGCAAAAGTCGTCTACAAAGCAAGAGAGCTACCAATAGGGACGGTAATCCTCAACCCCTTCTCGAGCAGGGCGCTCTCCCCAGCCGATAGAAGCCTGATGGTAAGCAGGGGCCTCACGGCGGTGGACTGTAGCTGGAACCTCGCAGAGAGGGTCTTCCCGAAGCTTAGGGGCCACCACAGGTGCCTCCCCTACCTGATAGCAGCAAACCCAGTAAACTACGGCGTTCCGACAAAGCTTAGCACGGCTGAGGCTTTGGCGTCAGCCCTCTACATCGCAGGGTTCAAAGAACAGGCAGGGGCAATCCTAAGCGTTTTCAAGTGGGGCCCGGGATTCATCAAACTGAACCAAGAACTCCTAGAGGAATACTCAAAGGCGAGCAACAGCAAAGAAGTAGTTGAAATTCAACGCAGATACATGCCCTGAAGAGGCAACTCAAATTTTACCGCCACACGCTACGTAGACAGAAATTTCCGGCACGAGTTCGGCGATTATACTGTGGTAGACGTTAAGCACTTAAAAGGGCGGCTGGGTTGAAACTGCATGAGCACCTAAAAGACACGGCGAGGTGAAAAAAAATTGAAGATGCTCGTCTCGATGGGCAGGGGAGGCGTCGGCAAGTCAAGCTTCATCGCCCTAGCAGCAAAATACTTCATAGAGGCCGGCGAAACACCACTACTCTTGGTAGACGTAGACCCAGACCAAAGCCTCGGAGAAATGGTGGGCGTAGACCTAAAAAGCGCAGGAATACTGTCAATATCTGAACTCCTCTACGAAACCTTCCTAGAGGAGGGTGGAACAGCAGCAGGAATGCCGCCCTCAGAGAGAATAGAAGTAAAAATCTGGGAAAAAGGGCTCTACGAGGGAGAACACTTCGACTTCATGTCCATAGGGACGAAATACATCGAGGGTTGCTACTGTCTACCTGACGCCGCCCTGAAGGGCGCCCTAGAACGCCTAACAAAAAACTACAAATACGTCCTAATAGATTCGCCAGCAGGCCTAGAACAGCTAAACAGACGAATAACACCGAAAGTAAACGACATATTCACCATACTCGACCCCTCCAGAAAGTCCTTCGAGCACGTGAAAAGAGCCTACAGGATAATACAGAGCGTAAACATAAAGTTCGACAACATCTACCTCGTCGGCGGATACGAATTCCCAGACGAATTAGGAGAAAAAGCCGAGGAGGAAACAGGCCTAAAATACATAGGGAAAATAGAATACGACGAGGAGCTGAGGTCTTACGTCCTTCAAGGGAAATCCCTCCTCGAACTGCCCTCAAACTCCCCAGCCTACGTCTCAGTGAAGAGGATATTGGAGAAGGCTGGATACATCTCACTTAAGCAGCTACTCTTCCCTGAAAGCTGAAAACATAGGTAAACGAAAAATAGGGGGGACGGGGAAGAGAAAACCCCTACCTCTCCACCTTTTCCTTCAACCTACTCAAGGCCTCGGCTATGTCCCTCTCAATCTCCTTGCTCACCTTAAGCCTGTCAATAATCATGCCCAGAACAGAGTAGGGAAGCTCGTAGTTCATGATGAAGGTTACCTTCGTGCCCCTCTCAGTCGGCTCTAGCAGGAAGGTTCCATCATTCTTCGTCGGCTCCTCACAGTGCCAAGTGAGCCTCCTATTCTCCTCCCACTCAGTAATCACGCTGTCCCACTCAATAGTCCTCCCAGAATGGTCCATAACACAGTGCGAAGTAACCCCAACACCATAACGCCTCTCAGAAGTTATCCTATGGCTCTTGCAAGACGGCATCCACTCAGGCATACGCTCAAGCTCACGAAGATAACGAAAAACCTCCTCAGGCGAAGCAAAAACCTCGATGGACCTCTCAATCCTAGCCAAAAACAAACCTCCACAATAAAAATGCATTAAACACACATAAAACGTTAATGGCTTTGACCATCGACAATTATAACGAACTTCTAAACCCACCATAAATCACACAACACTATAGATTTATAGCATGAACTTGTTGTGTTTAGAGTTGTTTTGGTAGGATTACTATGTCTTTTAGTTGTTTTTGTTTTATAAACATCTTGAGTTCTTTATCTGTTGTGAGAAGTTTTAAGTTTCTGTTTAAGGCTGTTGCATAGAGTATGTTGTCTATCATGTCCCTATGCCCAAGATTGTAAAGCTTAAACGCCACTATGAAATCTTTTGGACGCTCATCTACACGATAGTATCTTCCCCCTCTCATTATGGCCCTGAGGCCTATCTCGACCCTGTTCATGTTCACGGGCACTGTTTTTGCTATTCTAGCCATTATCCAGAGACACTCCAACACGCTAAATCCTGAATAATACAGCTTAGCTCTCATACTAACAACTTCTCTTAGAGCGTCAAGGACGGAGGTCTCCACGTTTATGCCTAGGGTTGGAAGTAGGAACGATGTGTCAAGTAGGAATGCCGTATTTCCTCTGCTCTTCAATGCTGACTTCCTCCACTTCGTCAGACTCTATTTTGGCGAACTTCTCCCCATGCAATGCGAGTTCCACAGGGTCTTCTACAGCCTCTATAGTGATTACTCTGCCTGAGAGCCTCAATATGAGCCTATCCCCCTCCTTAATGCCTAGCGCCTTAGCAATGTTCTCTGGAAGGCGTAAGGAGTAGCCCTCTCCAACCCTAACCTCAACAACAAAATCCAACCAAAGACACCAAAAGTTAAAGAGAAAACCACACCTTAAAACAATTACTCACTCGTTTAGCATTCCATGTATAATTGGCGTGCTGATACACCCGCAGTTAGAATAAGGGTATATTTAGCTTCGTGCGTTCAGTAACCCACGGCATGGACGTGAGGATTGTCAGTCTGCGTGTTCCGGGCTGGGTTGATGAGCGTTTAGCTAAGCTCATCTTTGAGCTCGGCTTGGCGGAGCTCATGAGGGACTTCCACAAGAAGGCGGAGGTTCTGGCGTATATTGAGGCGAGGGGAATTCTACCTCATAGACGCTGACATAGTATATGCCTCGCCTTCTTAGATCCGTCGCTATAAGACGCTTATTAGCGTCTCGTGCACCTTCCTCTTCAACTCGCACTCCCCTCTCCCGCGGCAAATTCTGCCTCTGCACTTCCAGACGAGGGGCTGGACAGCCGCTAATCCCCTAAGGAATTCCCTGAACGCTGCCCGGCTCACCGACGCATCTTCGGGCCAGAACTTCTCGGCGTACTCCGTCAACTCGTGGATGTAGCTTTCCCCCTCAGACGGGATTATGCACACGTCTATCTTCACCCTCCTCGGCTCGTAGAGGGAGTCCACTTCGTGGGCGACCACTGGGGTGGCCACGCCGAACTCCTCCAGAACGCCGAAGACGTAGGGCTTAACGGAGTCCAGCTCCCCCTCCTCAGCTATCCGCCTCAGCAACCCCCAAAGGGACAGGGAGTCCGAGACCAGGATCTGAGGGCTGACGCCGCCCGGGGGCGGGCGTACCTCCTAGAAGCTTAGCCCTGAAGAAGCCCTCCCACTCCTCGCTGGAGCGAAAGTCCGGGAATTCGTCCAGAGGAGTTTCTAGTAACGCCTCGACGCGCCTGCAGACATCGCTCACGCCGACGCCTGCCCTCTCCAATGTCCTTATGCCCCTCGCCAACTCCATCCAAACGAGCCCGTGAGGGTTCGCACCCACAAAACGAGTCCTGGAGATGAGCGTGGATGCGAAGGAGTCGATCTTGTAGACCAGCTCGATCACGGCTCCGACCCAGCCCTCCCTCACGGATAGGAGCCTTTCGGCGAGGAG
>QMYG01000031.1 GCA_003662535.1 Candidatus Bathyarchaeota archaeon | reverse complement strand
GCTTAAGCTTCCCCACAATGATTAGATGGCAGGAGCACCCCGGAAGCACATCTCGACTTCCCTCAACCTTAACATCGAACTTCTTCCTCGCATCGTAGGCTGAATACTCGTCCCTGAGTGCTAGGGCGGATTTAGGCACAACCCCGAGGCCTCTCCACGAGCCATCGACAACCCTGAAGACCTTGGCCATAAGCTTCTGGGCTTTTAAGTTGCCGTCCCAAGAGACGGAGCGTGTGTATTCGTTTTCTAGTTTGGGTCTACGTTCTTTTATTTGCCTGAGGAGCATGTAGACTGCTAGAAGCACGTCTAGGGGTTCGAAGCCAGCTACGACGCAGGGAATCCTGTAGGCTTCTGGGAAGAGCTGAAAGGCTTTAGCCCCGATGATTGTTGCCACGTGGCCTGGGATTATGAAGCCGTCTAAGTGGAGCTCGCCCATGCCGAGGAGTAGCTCCATGACTGGTGGAATCAGCCTGTGGGAGACGAGGAAGCTGAAGTTTTTCGGCGGTCCTTTAACTATTTCTGCGGCGTTTGTCGGGGCTGTTGTCTCGAAGCCTATGGCGAAGAAGACGAACTCCTTATCACGCTCCTTTCTAGCCATCTCTACGGCGTCGGAAACGCTGTAGACGACACGGATGTCTGCGCCCTGAGCCTTCGCATCGGCCAGGGACAGCTTAGTGCTTGGGACTCGAACCATGTCTCCGAAGGTCGCTATTACTGTTCCCTGCATCGCTAGTTCGACAGCCTCATCTATGTCTCTGGCTGGGCAGACGCAGACGGGGCATCCGGGCCCAGCAGTAAGCTCTACGCTGTCTGGAAGTAAACTCCTCAGGCCGTAGTGCGTGATCGTCCATTCGTGGGTTCCGCAGACGTGGACAAAATTGACTGGCCCAACCTCCCGAGCCAACCTTTCAATCTTCCCAACGACCTTCTTTGCTAGTTCTGGGTCTCTTAGGTTGAGGATTTCGTTTATCTCCGCCATTTTTCTTCAGCTCTGGTTTAGACATCGAATCAGTTGGGGAAGCTCCGTCAGTGCGTCAATTATGTGTTCCGCCCCAGCCCTTCGGAGGGCTTTTTCATCCGCTAGGCCCGTGGTTATTCCTATGGCTAGGGCGCCGAGGGCCCTCGCACTTTTCATATCTCTGACCGTGTCTCCAACGACTGCTGTTTCTTCAGGCCTTACACGCAGTTCTTTGAGGACTGCGCTTAGGTGCGCTGGGTCTGGCTTGAGGGCTGGGGCCTCGTCTCTTGTGATTATGGAGTCGAAAAACTGTTTGAGTTGGAATCTGTTGAGGACGTAGTCTACGGATAGACGCCCGTTCAGCGTGAATATCCCGAGTTTTAGCCCGTCCTCCTTGAGGGCACGCAGTGCGTCTAGGGCGCCTGGCGTCAGGCTGGTGAGCTTTGCGGCGTTCATCTCGTGCTTGTCGGCTATTGAGTAGACTGTGCGTCTGACCTGTTCTATGCGTTCCTGACTTTCCCCATTATTCTTTAGGTAGAGTTCAGCTCGCTTCATCCCATCGAATATTGGTTCGTTCATGCTGAGAAGCGAGGAGGGTATGCCCAGCTCCCGCAGCGCTTGGATTGCCTCCGCCCTGACAGCCATGTAATCTATGGAGAACTGCACGATTGTCCCGTCGAGGTCGAAGACGAGGGCCCTAATCACTGCGTGTCCCCCGTTTTCTGCAGGCGTCTTAGTATAGGTATATTTCTGCTGATATGTCTTACTCAGATTGGGGCTAAACGGCTTGGAGCTGAACTTTCCAGTCGAAAGGGTTCGTGAAGGCGAGGCTGAAATCATCGTGCCTAAGCTAGACGCCTACAGGAGAGGCCCGTGGGACTATGCACCTTCACGTGCGCCAGTCTTCTACAACCCTGCTATGGAGCTTGCTAGGGACATAGCTGTCTTGGCACTACAGGTCTACGCCGACAGGAGGGGTGGGAGCCTCCGAGTATGCGAGCCTCTAGCTGGATGCGGGGTTCGTGGCGTCAGATTCGCCCTAGAGGTAGACGGAGTTGAGCAAGTCGTCATAAACGACCTGAACCCGAGGGCTGTTGAGCTGGCAAAGAAGAACGTGGAGTTAAACCGCCTAGTTGGGAGGGTCTTTGTCGAGAACCGGGATGCGAACGTCCTGCTGAGCGGTTATGCGGCTCCGAAGATGCGTTTCGACGTGGTTGATTTAGACCCCTTCGGCTCGCCTGCACCCTACATAGCTTCAAGCGTCAGAGCACTGCGTAGTGGCGGTCTTCTCGCCATAACGGCCACAGATATGGCTCCCCTCTGCGGTGTTCATCCTAGGGCTTGCCTGAGGAAGTATGGCGGTCTACCTCTAAGGACCGAGTATTGCCACGAGCTGGCTGTGAGGCTTGTTCTTGGCCTCGTTGCACGGACAGCCGCAATCTACAATCTCGGCGTGGAACCCCTACTAAGCCACGCAACAGACCACTATCTGCGTGTCTACTGCCGAGTTCGCTGGGGTAAGCAGAGGGCGAATGAAAGCATGGGAAACCTAGGCTACGTGCTCCACTGCTTCCACTGCTTCCACAGAGAAGTAGTAAAGGGCTTGGCAACCCCAATAAGCGAAACTTGTAGTGAGTGTGGTAGACGGGTTAGGGTGGCAGGCCCCCTCTGGGCTGGCCCCATCTTCGATAAAGAATTCTGCCAACAGACGCTTAAAGAGCTGGAGACCAGAGAATTTAGGCACAAAGCCAGAATAGGGAAAATTCTAAGGCTTATCGTCGAGGAGGCCGACGGCCCAGCGACCTACTACACGCTGAACAGCCTCTGCGACGTGATGCAAATCCCAACACCTTCTCCGAAGAAGGTTGTAGAAAGGCTGAAATCAGAAGCGTATTGGGCAAGTCTGACACATTTCAATCCAACAGGCGTAAGAACAGATGCAAAATCAGAAAAAGTTATGGATGTTTTAAGGAAATCTGTGAGAAGCTAGCCTGTTTTTAGGAGCCCGAGCGTAGGTTCCTCGAATTCCCGCATAACCTCTGGAATCTTCTCCAGAACGTCTGTGGCTGTGATGTGGTAGCCGAGCTCCTTCACGGCTAGGTCTCCAGCCGCTCCATTCACGTAGGCCGCAGCACAGCCAGCCCTGAAGGGCTCCACACCCCACGCCAAGAGCGTGGCAACTATGCCTGTGAGCACGTCTCCAGTCCCGCCGACGGTCATGCCCGGGTTTCCAGTCCAGTTCACCTTGTAGCGTTTTCCGTCAGAGATTATGTCCTCGTGGCTCTTCAGCAGGAGGACAGCGCCGAGCTTCTCTGCTGATGCGGAGACCTGCCCTATTCTTTCCCTGAGTTTTTCGGGCGGGGCTAGCTCGATTCCTGTTAGGATTTTGAATTCTCCAGCGTGCGGAGTTATCACAACTTTTCCCCGTGAAAGCTTTACTGGGCGTTTTGCGAGCGCCTTTATTGCGTCTGCGTCTACCACCACCGGTTTTTCGCCGACGGCGATGGCGAGGAACTCGGACACGGCGCTGGCTGTTTCCTCGGCCAATCCTAGGCCCGGGCCTATGGCTACTGAGTGGCAGTATTGTAGGAGTTCCCGAAGCTTCGGCAGGTTTCGTCGAGATAGCCGTCTACCTTCCAGCCTGCGAACTATGAGGTTCGGGCTGTAGGAGCGTATGGCGTCGGCTACGGACTCTGGCGCAGCTACTATTGCGAGGTCTGCGCCCATCCTGAGCGAAGCCAGAGCCGTCAAGGCCGGGGCACCAGAATACTCGTCGCACCCGCCGACAACCAATACACGCCCATGCTCCCCCTTCCTTGCGTATGGCTTCCTCCGCCTCACCACAGCCCTAACGTCGCCCGGGCCAACCACAAGCTCGGCCTCAGGAGGCATACCAATGCCAGCAACGACAAGCCTACCCACGTATTTCTCTGCGTCAGCTACCAACAGTCCGGGCTTTGCGGCGTGCATCGAAACAGTCAAATCAGCCCTTACAGCCTTATGGTGGACTAAGCCCGTTTCTGGGTCAAGCCCAGAGGGCAAATCCACAGCAATTTTTGGGCCTTTCACCTCGTTTATCAGGTCTATGGCTGTGGCGTAAGGCTCCCTTATTTTTCCGTGTAGTCCAGTCCCGAAAATGGCGTCGATTACTAGGTCAGCTCGCACTATCTCGTCTCTCATCGCCAACAGCTCGTCTACGCTCCTGACTTGGGAAAGCTTCACACTCATCCGCATGTTCTCCAAGATTTTCCAGTTCACCCTCGCTTCATCCGTTCTGATGTCCTTCGCTCTGCCGAGAAGGATGACACGAACCTTAGCGCCCATGCCAGCTAGGTGCCTAGCCGCAACAAACCCGTCTCCGCCGTTGTTTCCGATGCCCGAAAAAACTACGACCTGTCTACCTTCCACCGAGCCTCCTAGGAGGTTAGCCGCCTCAGCCGCTACAGCTCTGCCGGCGTTCTCCATCAGTATTAGTCTGCAAACCCCGAGATATTCGCAGTTTTCGTCGAAAATAGCCATTTCAGATGGGGAAACAGCCCTCATGTAAACACCATCCAGAAACCTAAGCCCTCTTCCTCCAAAGCCTAGGAATGAACATCGGAACATCCCTAGCGTATTTCTCGAAATCCTCTCCAAACTTCCTCCTAAGGTCTCTGTCCTCCAAGTATGACTCGATTATGAAGAGCGGAATCCAGAGCAGTAAGCTGACGATTAGTAGGTAGAGCGAGTCCGCTAGGAGGGCGACACCAGTTATCCATATCATTCCGCCGAGGTTCTGCGGGTGCCTTACCACCCTGTAGATTCCCCTAACGACTAGCTGTTCTCCGCACACGCCGCCTATAGAGCGCCTCACTCCAAGGTCTAGGCTCCCCTTCGTCTCTACGGCCATACCAGCGACGAAGAGCAACGCTCCTAAGGCCAGTTCTACGGTTCTTGGCAGGTTTATGCGTGGCTGGCTTGGGTAGAAGCAAAAAGCCAGTATCGAAATCGCCAGCAGTATCTGGGACATGTTTGATGCGAAGGAGAAGAACCATGTGTGCCTCTTCTCGAAGAAGCTTCTAAAGGCTAGGGCGATATCGAGGAAGAAGAAGCTGAAAACACCTAAGAAGACAAAAAGGGTGAGGATGTGTAGGGGCATTTGGCGCTCACCTCGCAGGTAGCGTGTAGTTTGCATCCTCGATCAGGAGCCGGGGCGTCCACACGGAGGGCGTCCCCCACTCCATCCACCAGTGGCTAATCTGCTGCGAGTATCTGGAGAGCGCCCTCACATGCTTGAGCATGTGCAGCACGTTATCGCTTAGGCGTAGACGCCGAACAGCCCCAACAATTTCGCCATTCTCGATTTTGAACACGCCATCCCTAATTATCGTGGAGAAGTCCCCAGCCCTGTAGTCTTGGAAACGCACGTAGGTCATGTTATTCACGAAGAGACCATTCCTGGCCTCTGAAATTAGCTCCTCGTCGCCGTAATTCCCGGACTCCACGATGATGTTCCAAGCGTGTGGTGCAATCCAGCCGGCGTTCGCCGTAGATTTTTTGCCGTGCCTCTTTGCGGTGATGCTGTTATGGAGATAGCTGCGTAGAACTCCTCCCTCGATTATTGTGTTTCTTTTTGTTGGGAGGCCCTCGTCGTCGAAGGGTGTGCTTCCAAGCCCGTCCTCCACTAGCGGGTCGTCGTAGACGTAGACGGTTTCTGAGGCTACCTGCTCCCTAAGCCTGTCCGTGAAGCAGGAGAGGCCCGAATCCACGTAGAAGGCTGAAGCCATCCCAGCCACTATGTCGAAGAAGACTGCTGCAGCTGGCCTCCCTAGGACTGTTGTGTATTTTCCTGCGTCTGCCTGCACGACCTTAAGCGACATGCGGGCTAGCTCGCCGGCTTTCCCTCCAGCCTCTTCGGGTCTGAAGTCTCTTAGGCTTGCACCGCAGGAGACGCCCATACCTGCGGCCTCGCCGTCCGCCAAGGCCCTAACCATCAGGCTTATGCCCGTCTTCCTATGCGTGGCTGACACGCCCCTAGAAGTGCTGAGGGAGTATTGGAGCCGTGTAGCTGTGAGCGTCCCGGCAGCCCTCTCAGCCCCAGCCTCCAGAGCAGAATTTATCGCCGCCTCCACGTAGTCCACAGCCTCCTCCCCGAGCTCGGCGACCCTATCATCATAGACGCCTCTTAGCGTGGCGTAGCTGAAGGGCCCTTCCGGAAGGGGGGCGTAGCTCTCGTGCTCCCTCACAACAGATGCGGCATCAACCATCCCCCTGAGGAGCTTCTCGATGCTCTCCCTAGATATGTCTGTGGTGGATGAGACTAGGATTCTCCTGTTCTTTTTCAGAAGAATCGAGACCGAGACGCTGTCCCAGTTGTTCGTTATGCTGACCTCGTTATTGGCGAAGCGTATCTGCCTAGAATACGAGTAGGAGGCGATTGACGCAACCTCGTCAGCCCCAAGCTCCAGGCCCTTAGATACAACCCAGCTGGAAAGCTCGGATAGCTCCATCTTAGGCTTCACCTCCAAACCTCAATCCCCCTAACACGGACGTTCGGCCCGCCGTGCCAGACAGGTATCCCCTGCACTGGGTCTCCCTTACCACAGGTCGCCGCCTCAAAGCTCAAATTCCCGTCTAGGGCGTCTATACTGGCGTAAAGCCCGGGCGTCGTAACCTCCAGTATTGGCCTTCTGACCAGGCCCTTAAGCTCCCCGTTCTCTATGAGGTAGCATTCTCGCCCGACGAAACGCATGTTGTAGCGTCTATCGTCTATGTTCCACTCGCCGAAGGTCTTTATGTAGACGCCTAGGCGGATGTCCTCCAGAAGCTCCTCGAAGCTG
>QMYG01000030.1 GCA_003662535.1 Candidatus Bathyarchaeota archaeon | reverse complement strand
TGGAATTATGCCCGGTATGCGTTCCTCGAGCTGCGGATGCAGGATGTCGCTGTAGTCTAGTAGGGCTGCCACGACCTTGCCGGGGGTCATTACGCCGTAGGCGGCTTGAAGCTCGCTCATCGTCAGTCTTTTTGACAGTTCGCATGCTAGGTTCATGACTTTCCTGTTTTCCGACTGGAAGTAGAATATTGTCCTTTTCGGGTCTACTCCGAGGGCTATGTAGGCTGGTATGTGGAAGTTTAAGGCTCTTTTCCTCGCCTCTTTTAGGCTTACGCCTCTGGTTGATGCGGCTTCTAGGTCCGCTACCAGAAGATAGGTTTTTGCCCCTTGTTTCTGGAAGTAGGCGAGGTTTTCGACGACCATTTTTGTTCCGAAGTGGATTTTTTCTGCTGAGGGCATTATTCCCGTGAGGGCGTAGAAGGGCTTCTTGTTCACCATCGCATCAATTATTACTTTGAGGTCCCTGTGGGCGAAGACGACCTTCCGCCTCATCAGCAGGTTTGGGTTCGGCAGTTGGTTCAGCACCTCGTCCGTGAAGGGTTCTAGGCCGAACTCCTCAATAACACGCCTGTAGTCTTCTATGAGCGTGGCGCCCCAAGGGTCTATGTAGACGCCACTTTTCTCCGCCACAATAGAAACCACCAAATCATAGGCATCAGGCTAGACACCTAAAAAGCTTTTTCCAACCTCTGTATGCACGACTACGCGGGCGTTCACGCCTAGCTGTGGAAGAAAGCTTTAATAGGGTTTTGCCGTAAATGTTGTTTCGTCGGGGATGGATGGTATGCGCCGCCAATTTCCCTAACCAAAACTGAAATTCTCTCAGAAACCCCCAGCGGAGACACCCCGACGCAAAAACTTCCCCCGGAGGTGAAGTTTTTTGGAGCTTAGAACGCAAGACTGGAAAGTCCTCAGGGCAGTCAGGGAGCTCGGAGGACGCTGCCTCCTGAGGGACGTGGTAGACTCGAGCGGGCTAGCCCACGCAGCCGTAGCCAGAAGCGTGCTGGCGCTCGAGGAGGCGGGACTTCTGAAGGTTGAGGAAAGGAGGCGGGTAGACGCCAGACTGACTGAGGAGGGCGCCTCCTACGCTGCGGACGGGCTTCCGGAGCGTAGACTGTTGGACGCTGTTTTGAGGCTCGGCGGCGAGGCCGACCTAGAAGCTGCGGCTGAGGAGGCCGGACTCTCTGGGGACCTGCTGTCTATAGCTGTGGGTTGGGCTAGGCGTAAGGGCTGGGCGGCCGTCTCTGAAGGGCGCATAAGGGCGTCTACCACCCGGCCTCCGCCGAGAGACGAGGATGAGCAGCTCCTGAGGATGCTCGCAGGCGGGGGCACGGTCGAGGTCGGCACGCTGGAGCCAAGTCTAAGAGAGGCGGCTAAGAGGCTGGAGCGCAGAGGCCTGCTGGAGCTGGAGGAGCGAACCCTAAGGGTGCTAGAAATCACGCAGGCAGGGCTTGAAGCGTTGGAGGCCGGCCCCCCAAAGGCGGAGGAAATCACGCAACTCACGCCCGAACTCATAGTTTCTGGGGCCTGGAGAGGGGTGAAGCTGAGGAAGTTCGATGTCAAGGCGCCTGTGCCAGTCGTCTATCCGGGCAGACTGCACCCGGTCCAGCAGATAATCAACTGGATTCGGGAGATATTCCTAGAGATGGGCTTCACGGAGATTCGTGGCCCAATCGTTGAGCTAGCCTTCTGGAACTTCGATGCGCTGTTTCAGCCCCAAGACCACCCTGCGAGGGAGATGCAGGACACCTTCTACCTGCTGGAGCCGAACAGGGGCGTCTTACCGAGGGAAGAGCTGGTAGACGCAGTCGCCAAGACGCATGAAAACGGTTGGAAAACGGGCTCACGGGGCTGGGGATACAGGTGGAGCAGGGAAGAAGCCAGCAAGCTAGTCCTAAGAACACATACAACAGCCGTAACCATACGCTACCTCTCAGAGCATAAAGAGCCGCCTGTGTGGGTCTTCTCCGTAGACAGGGTCTACAGAAACGAGAAGGTGGACTACAAGCACCTAGCCGAGTTCCACCAGATTGAGGGGATAATCATGGATAAGGGCGTAACCCTGAGGGACTTGATGGGGATACTTACGGAGTTTTATAGGAAGATGGGGCTTGAGCGTGTCCAGTTCTGGCCCAGCTACTTCCCCTACACCGAGCCCTCCATGCAGAGCACCGTCTACGTGCCCGAGCTCAAGGCCTGGGTGGAGCTCTGCGGGATGGGCCTCTTCAGGCCAGAAGTCCTAGCCCCGATGGGCGTCAAATACCCGGTCCTGGCCTGGGGCGGGGGCCTAGAACGCCTAGTGATGATTAAGCTCGGCGTAGACGACATAAGAGAACTCTACAGAAACAGGCTCAGCTGGATTAGGAGGGCACCAACATGCCTGTAATCACGCTCTACAGAGACAGGTTCAACCAGTATCTGGGGAAAGAGCTGACAACGGAAGAGATAGCGAAGTGGCTGCCTTGGCTGGGAACCGACATCGAGGACGTCGGCCCAGACTACGTGAAGGTGGAATACAACCCGAACCGCCTAGACTTCTCCAGCCACGCTGGCCTAGCCAGAGCGCTTAAGGGCCTGCTGGGGATAGAGGTTGGAATGCCGAAGTACGAAGCTAGGCCGAGCGGAATAGTCCTAAACATAGATCCCTCAGTTGAGAAGGTTCGCCCCTACGCCCTCGCAGGCGTCGTTAGGGGGCTGAAGCTTGACGACGAGCTTGTCCGTGAACTCATGGACATGCAGGAGGACCTCCACTGGGGCGTGTGCAGGGACAGAAGGAAGGCCGCCATCGGACTGCACAACTTGGACGTTCTGGAGCCGCCGTTCACCTACACGACCGTCGGCCCAGAAACACGCTTCGTCCCCCTAGACGAGACTAGGGAAATGTCCATGGTGGAGATACTGCAGGAACACAAGAAGGGCAGGGCCTATGCGCACCTCCTAAGCCACACAGACAGATACCCAGTAATGGTAGACGCAAAGGGCAGAATCTTCACCTTCCCACCAATAATAAACAGCGAACTGACGAGGGTAACAGCCGAGACACGGAACCTGTTCATAGATATAACTGGGCCTTCCATGGACGCTGTCAGGAACGGCCTAAACATACTGGCATCAGCCCTAGCAGACATGGGCGGGAAGCTGGAGACCGTTGAGGTTCGCTACCCTGACAAAACGCTGATTTCCCCGGACCTGACGCCTCAGGAGATGACGCTGAGGACTGAATACGCTAGGGAGCTTTTGGGTTTGGAGCTGACGGACGAGGATGTCGTAGAATGCTTGAGGAAGAGCCGTCTGGACGCTTGGGTTAAATCCGAAGGCGTAATTGGGGTTCGGATTCCAGCTTACCGCATAGACATCCTTCACGAGGTAGACTTGGTGGAGGAGGTCGCCCTCGGCTACGGCTTCTACCGCATAACCCCGACTAGGCCCGTCAGCACAACCTCAGGAAGGCAACACCCGACAATCAAGACGATGAACTGCGTGCGCATCATCATGGTCGGCCTAGGCTTCACCGAGGCCGTGAACTTCATACTAACAAACGAGGACGTGCACTACCGCATGATGCGTCTACCAGCGGGGGACGCAATCAGGCTGGCAAACCCAGCGTCAGCCCTATACTCGATAACCAGAACGCTGCTGCTTCCAGGCCTAATGCAGAACCTAGCAGTAAATAGGCACGAGAGCTACCCGCAGAGGCTCTTCGAGGTGTCCGATGTAGTCGTGCGTAGGGACGATGCCGAAACGAGGACTGAGAGACGTGTCCACGTGGCCGCTGTCTCTGCACACGCAAGAGCAAACTACACGGAGATACGGTCGTACCTAGATGCATTACTGAGAAGCTTAGGGCTTGCCGAGTGGAGCGTCAGCGAAGCCACGCATCCAAGCTTTCTCGAGGGAAGAACGGCGAAAATACGGATTAATGGAGAAGAGGTTGCGGTGGTCGGGGAGATACACCCCGAAGTCTCAAACAACTTCGGCCTCGAGACGCCTGTCGCCGCCTTCGAGCTAGACTTAGAAGCAGTAATGAAATATATTAGTAAGGACTGACGAGCCCTCCATTTTTTTATCTCACAGGCTTCTCAGAGCAGTAGATGTAGTTCTTCGCCCTCTTTATGAAGCGTGGGCACTCCGCACACTCAACAGCCAAAACGACTGTTTGGTCTTCTGGGCAGGACAGCGCATCAACGCTTATTAGCCTGTATCTTGGGGGTTCGGGGGTGAAGCCGAAGAGCTTTACGAAGCTTGAAAGTGGCATGGCTGGGGTTGTCGGGTCTTCTGTGTCTACCACGAACTTGAGCTTCCTTATTGGTGTGAGCCTGACCTCCTCAGCCCGCCACAACCCCATTACTCCTCACCCCTCTTAGAGAGTATCTCAACCCAAGGGTTGTCCTGCAGGAAGGATGGAAGCTCCTGCGGCGGCTCCTGCACGGAAGCCGCTGCGGCTGGGGACGAAGCCCCCGTAGCCTCGGCTCTGGAGGAATGGGAAGGCTGCTCCTGCACGGTGGGTAGGGATGCAAGCCTGTCTACCTTCGTGGAGAGGCCCTCAAACTGCCCCCTAAGCTGGGACAGTGCGATTCTAAGCTCCGCAACTGTGGCTTCAAGCTCCCTTACCCTCGCCTCTAGGATTGGGACTTTCTCCAGAAGTCTGAGGGTTTCGTCGTCTAGGTTTATTCCCTGTGCGAGGCTGGGTTTAGGCTCTCTCCTTGGGGCGTCTTGGGCCACTACCAGCTCCTCTTCGCCCGCTCCGATGAGGCCCATGCCGTGTGCACGGAGCGTGTCTGCGTCTACCGACGGGAGCAGCAGAAGCGGAACGGCCAAAAAGAGCCTGTTGCAGTAGTCGAGTAGGATGCCTGCATCCAGCACAGCCCGCATGAAAGTGTTTCTGTCTAGGAAGGCTTCCGGCCCAAGGATTTTAACGCAAACAACCTCGTTTTTCCCCTCGAAGAAGAGTGCATCCCCAACTTTTGGTAGACTGTTGCTCTGCGATGCTTCCGAATAGCCTAACGCTGCGAAATGCCGCTTAATCGCTGACAGCATGCCCTGCCTTACCTGAGCCTTAACCATCCTTCCATCCTGTCCCAAGACCACTCATACTTCACGGGAACGGAATAGCCATAAACTATGCAGCCCCTCCAGACGCTGAACTTCGGCTCCGAAGCCATATCTACTTTTACATCCTCTATGCCCTTCTCCCTCAGCATTAGGCCCATCTTCGTCGCAGAGTCCACCGCTACGCCCCCATAGCTTTCAGGGGCGCTCCACTGGAAGTTTCCGCCCGAGAGCAGAACCCGCGAATACAGGTAGGGCTGAAGCTCCACTGGGCACTGCTCAACGGACTCGACCACGGCGTCCCCGAAGTCGAGCATGCCCCGGAAGAGGATGTCCCCAAACTTCACGTCGCTCGGCCTCGGCATGCCACGCTTGAAGTAGCTCTCAAAAATTTCGTGATTCGGGTTGAAGACGAACTCGCCGATCAAAAACCTAACCCAAGGCTCCTTATCCAAGTCTATCGTGATTCTCGTGCCGGGAATCTTCAGGACGACGCGGTATTTCTCCGGTTCTCTTTTTGCGCGTTGGATTGCGTCGTCTAGGTTTCTTGGGACTAGGCCTATTGCCTCCTTTACACGCCTGACGACTGCCTCCTCCTTGGCTAGGTCTCCGTAGCCTGCGTCGTAGAGTATTTGGCTGGTTATGTTGTTTGCGTCTCCGCCCCCACGATTCAGGGCGACGATTGCACGCCTGATGGGGTAGCGGCTTAGGGGGCAAACTTGGCTGTTCCCGTGGCCAGACTCCAGAACGACGCAGGTCGGAACCTTATGAGCAATAGCGACAGCTAGAGGCTGAGGAATAATCGTGACAGCCTTTACCAGTCCGGTTTCCTCGTCTATCTGTTGGTAAATCTTGAAGAGCTCCTCATACATGTACTTGGGGGCTACGGACGAGAGTGATGCGCAGACGTAAAAGCCGTCGAAGTCTGGGTCGCTCGGCCTGCACATTTCTAGGCTTTGCCTTGTTATCTCGTAGATTACTTTCCATGCACGCTTGTCTCCACGCTTGATTATGCCGTTGCGCATCGGGTAGACGAGGCGTGTGGCTAGGTCCTCCTTAGCCCCCAAGAAGAGCGGTATCTCGTCCCCAACTATAACCTCCCTGACTCCCCCCATGAGTTCGTACATTATTGAGGAGTCGTCTGGGAAGTAGCCCCTATTTTCCATGATTTTTGGGCGTTCTCCGAGGCTGATTGGGCCGAATTTGTAGTCGCTTGTGCCATAGTCTGCTCCAAACGTGTATCTGCGCTTATATTCTTCGCTCATAGCGCCCTACCTGAGCTATACAGTTCTTTATAGTTAGGTTTTAAATCTTGCCACCATAGAACAGGCGTGCAAGGGGGGAGAGTTCGGTGAAAGAAAACCAAAAGCTCAAATCCAACAACCCAAAAAGAAAAACCCAAGAGATGGGGAAGCCATGCTCAGCAGGGAAGAAGCGCTAAGCCTCGTGAAAAAGCACGTGAAAAACGACAAGCTAGTTAAGCACATGCTGGCCGTCGAGGCGATTATGCGTGGTCTCGCAAAACACTTAGGCGAGGATGTGGAGCTCTGGGGGCTAACCGGCCTGGTCCACGACGTAGACTATGAGCTAACGAAGGACAAACCCGAGAGACACGGCCTAGTCTCCGTAGAAATACTCAAGGGGAAGGTGCCGGAGGAAGTCCTAAACGCTATAAAGGCGCACAACCCCCTGACCGGAAACACGCCGAAAACCAAGATGGAGAAGGCACTGGTTGCGGCTGACTCAATATCAGGACTGCTCATAGCCTGTGCGTTGGTCATGCCGAACAAGAAGCTCAGCGAGGTCAAGCTAAAAACCGTGAAAAACAAGTTTAAGGCGAAGGACTTCGCAAGGGGAGCCAGCAGAGAACGCATACTCCTCTGCGAGGAAATAGGCCTA
>QMYG01000029.1 GCA_003662535.1 Candidatus Bathyarchaeota archaeon | reverse complement strand
GCTATCCGAGCCTTTTCAAAAGTTTTTTATCACAACTTTTGGATAACTGTATGTTTGGAGGTGGAATTTTGGCCAAGAAGGTTCTCATCATAGCTGGGGACGCCGTAGAAGCCCAGGAGCTCTTCTACCCCTACTGGAGGCTGAAGGAGGCTGGAATCGAGGTCCACGTTGCAGCCCCAACAAAGAAAACCCTCTACACGGTCGTCCACGACTTCGAGCCGGGAATAGAGACCTACACGGAGAAGCCCGGCTACAGGTTTGGTTGGGTAGACTTAGAGTTTAAGGATGTGAAGCATGAGGAATACGACGGCCTCATAATTCCCGGCGGAAGGGCCCCAGAATACATAAGGACGTATAAGGAGCTTGAGCCGATAGTGAGGCACTTCTTCGAGAATAATAAGCCTGTGGCGGCGATATGCCACGGGCCACAGATACTAAACGCCTACGGGCTGTCGAAGGGCAGGAAGATGACAGCCTACATGGCTGTCGCCCCAGACGTGAAGGCCTGCGGGGCTGAATACGTAGACCAAGAGGTCGTGGTAGACGGAAACCTCGTAACGAGCAGGGCGTGGCCAGACCTGCCAGCTTTTATGAGGGAATTCCTAAAACTCCTCGGAGCCTAACCAAAACCCTTCCACATTTTTCTTTAGCACCCAAAGTTTGAAGAGCCGTTCTTATTTGAGCTACGCTTAGAATTCCATAGGTTGTGGTGCCGATGGACTGGGCTGACATAATTCGGGAACTTGCAGAGGACGCCCTCAGAAAAGTGGCGCCGCTTCTCCCAAAACCCCCAGACAATCTGCCACAGACAGGCGAGGAAGCGAAGGATAGGAGCGAGAAAATCGACAGGGTCTGCGAGCACGCCATACTTGAGGGGCTGAAGAGCCGGGGGATAGCCTGCGTCGTGGTAAGCGAAGACATAGGCACAGTTCAGGTGGGGGGCGGCTCCAGCTACCACGTGGTGGTGGACCCGGTTGACGGAACGACGAACGCCTCTAGGGGGATACCCTACTCAGCCATATCGATAGCCGTTTCGGAGAACAGCTGGATGAGCGGCGTCTTCACAGGCATAGTCGTAAACGTCTATACTGGCGAGGTCTTTACAGCTACTCGTGGCCAAGGCGCCTACAGAAACGGGACGCCGATAAGGACGTCCAACGTGAAAAAGCCGGAAAACGCCGTGGTGAGCGTGGACCTAAGCAAATACGGGAAAAGCACAGAATGGATAAGGAAAATTGCTCCAAAGGTCTCGGCAATCAGGAGCTTCGGCTCCGCCTCCATAGAGCTGGCCTACGTGGCGATGGGCCTAACAGACGCACACGCAGACCTAAGATGGATGATCAGACCAGTAGACGTAGCCGCAGGAATACTCGTGCTCGAAGAGGCAGGAGGAGCCGTCTACACAAGGAGCAGGTATGGGGAGAAAGTTCCGCTAAAACCCAAAGAACCCATCATAGTCGTGGGCGCAGCCAACAAGGAACTCCTAAACAAAATACTAGAAATAATTAGCGTGCCACCCCCACCCTAAGCAGGCTTTACGGCTTTTTCAACACAACTACATTCTCCAACTCGAGCTCCACTAACTCAGGCTCGGCCGTTCGGCTTCCTCTCTAATTATGCCCCGTCGAGGTAGACGTGGCTGGCTGTGGGTTGGCGGGAATGAATAAAGGGATGAATATGGGTGTATACTCCACAATTTTTTCCTTTTTTAGGCGCCACGCTTCCTCTTCATCTCAGTCAGCTTAATCAATAGTTCCAGGGCCCGCTTTTCCTGCTCAACAGGCTTAGTTTCAAGCAAACCCTTCTCTAAAACCCGATTCACCACATCTTCTCCCCGGTCTGAGCGTATTATTACGAGGTTCCACCCGGCTAGTCCGACGGCGCCCACGGAGATGTCCGCCAGTTCTGAGGAGAAGTCTGTGCAGTAGTGGCATCCAGTCCTCATGTATGGGCGTAGCTCCTTAAGTGGGATGGTCTTTTCCTCGCCTGAATCCGTGTATACTATCATTTTAGCTTTAATGTTCATTTTCTTTACGTTGCTTGGAGAAACGCCGAGCTTCTCGGACAGGGTGGACATTAGGCCGTCGTATTGGAAGCTCTCCGTGCAGAAGAGCCCCACGAGGTAGCTAATCCTCCTCGTGTATTTCTTTAATTGTATTTGCTGTATCTTCCTCACCGACTGAATGTGGCAAGGTGTCCCCACTACGGCGACGCTGTTGAACTTAGCTATGTCCCTTAACGCCAGCAGGTTTGGGGAGTAGGTGTACCGTGTCCCGGCGGCGTTTAGGAGGTCTTCACGGCTTGCCGCTATGACTGGCACTGGGTAGAGGGGTTTTTCTCCTAGGCCCGAGACCACGGCTCCGTCGATGGTGCCGTCCTCTAGGGTAGACGCTAGTATGGCTGTAACCACGCCTCCGTCTTGGCAGACGGACTTGATATCTGCGTCCGTCGCCCTCGCCACCATTATTTTCTTGTATACTCCGAACTTCTCTTCTTCTGTGCGTGTGCGTCCGAAGGCTAGTTCCTCCAGTTCTGCTAGATTGAATTCCCTTCTCGGGCAGACTTGGGAGCATATTCCGCATTCCTTGCACTCGCCTGTGAGGACTGGGCCGTCCTGATAGTCGAGCGCCTTAACCGGGCACGTTGCCACGCACGCCCCGCATCCTGCGCATCTTCCGCTAGAAACAACCTCTTTTAGGCCCTCTTCGAAGCCGAGTTTCTGGCCCTTCAATCCCGACCCCCAAAGGAGCAGTAATGTTGGTGCGTTAAAGTGTTTACCGTCTACCTCGCTATTTCGCCCGCATTATTTTGCATAGCATCAGGATGCCGCTTAGGATTAGGGCGTAAGCCGCTATGAAGAGGGTGTCTGCAACTGTGGTGTAGCCGTAGTAGCTGAATAGATTGGCGAAGAAGTCCGCAATCATGCCTATGCAGATGCTTAGAAAAGCCTGTCTTGAGCGGTTATGCTTAAGAAACATATAGCTTGTCGCCGCTCGGAAACGCCTTCGGTCGAGGCTTATATAAAACAGGATGGAAACCCCTACCAGAAGGGCCAATGAGAGGACAGCCATGCAGAGGTCGAGCGGACTCATGTCCCGTCTTTAGAAATATAATGTTTTTTAAGGATAAAAAGGTGTGGAGTTTGAGCCGGCGCCCGTCCTACAGTAGTGGAAGTAGGAAATCTGTGGGCTTGCCGCCTACGATAAGCCTGTAGTATGGTTCCTGCGGTTCTCTGAGCACGAGTTCTACCTTTCCTTGTGCAACTATGCTTTCGCCCTCCCACGCCTGCTCGCAGAAGCGTCCCCGATAAGAGCTTACCTCGACTATTGGAACCTCTGGGCCCTCTAGGATTCTCACGGACTCCAGCTTGTAGGCGCAGGGCGTAAAGAACGCTTCAGAGGCATCCGACACCACGGCCTTAATCCTCCCGTAGCCCACGGGCCTAAACCTGACAGCCCCGTAAGAAACGTCTACCTCGCTCCAGTCCTTCACGAAGCGGAAGAAATACTCCCTGCCCATGAACATGCCCTGCAGGAGCTTCCTCTCCTCGGCTTTCAGAAAGGCATCAAGCGGAACTCTGGTGTCTGGGAAGCGGAAGCCGTAGAGCTTTAGGAGCTCGCTTCTCGTGTATTTTCTCAGCACGCCCTCCTCTCTCAGGCTTTTTAACGCCTCGTAGACCTTCCGCTGCGTCGAACTCCCGTAGAAGATTAGGTCTATGTCTGAGCCACGCTCGTATAGACCTGATAGGAGCGAGCCGCAGATGCCCATAGAGCTCCAAGGAACGCCGGCCGACTGCTTGACCGCCTCCGCCAGCTCCACGGCGTCTCGCTCCACGTCGCTGAGAAAACGCCCCGACAACAGCTCCTGAAGCCTCCGCTCAGGAACATACAGCCTAGCCACGTCTACCACCGGAACCTCGCACATCAAGTCTCCGAAAACACCGTCATGAACTAGGTAGCTGGGGTAGTGCTCCTCCACGAAGGCGTATCTGTCCTTAATTGGGTAGATTTTCCTGTATCTGCGACCGTCCACACGCCTAATCCTGCTTCCTTCTGGGTCTGGGACATACCTTATGAAGGCGACGATGCGGCTAGGCGGGTGGATGAGGCCCTTCACGTCCCAGAGCGCCCCGTCTACCGTTTCTAGCAGGTCGCCTTCACGGGCGGGCCTCGGCAGGCTTAGGCGGCTCACAGCTGGGTCTACCTCGCTTTTCCACTTTTCGTGTTGCGTTCGGTCTCCATTCTCCACTCGGGCAGCAGGCCTGTATCCCTCAGCGCCGCTATAAGAGCGGCGGAAATGATTGTAGCGGCAGCGGTCATCGAGAGCCTCTCAACGATGGAGACTGGAAGCATATACATGAAAAGCGCCGAGACGCTTGGCAGGCCCATGGAGCCTAGCCAGCCCTCAATCAGCTTCACTGGCAGGAGCCAGCCTATGGAGAAGATGAAGACGAGGTTGCCGGCCATGTGGTCAGCCATCAGCCCCACATAGCTCGCCAAGGCTGCGGAAACAGCCATCCGCTTATTATCGGTGTGCAGCCACCTGCCTAGGCGGCCCTGAGCCGCAAGCGGTATAAGCAACGCAGCTACGTGCGGAACTGGATAGAAAGGTGCACCAATGCCGACCCAAGTCGAATACCACAAAGCCAGTAAAACAGCCAAAACCCCGGAAGAAACTATCCAGCCCCGACGGCCACGAACAGCGGTCGCAGATGCTAAGGCCCCGAGAACCCCCGGAATTATCATTAATCCGCTGAAGGGGTCTGGTCTCCCGGGTGGGAGGAGCCAAGACCCGAGGTTTCCGATGAAGATGGTGAGGGGGCCGACGATTGGGCCTAGCAGTAGGGCGTAGACTGGGACGAGTATCACGCTTGGGGAGATTTTCCCCTGCCCGCCTATGATTGGTATTCCCGGCACGATGCTTGTGGCGATGTAGAGGGCTGCTAGGGACGCTGTGAGGGTTATTTCCCGTGTCGTAAGCCTTACGGACATGGGCTGCACCTTCGCTGTGTAGTTTTCTACACTACGATACCACGACCACCCATATATCTCTCACTGTAATGAAGGGGCTTCAGACGCTAGAATGAAAGCAGCGAGGAATGTTCGGCGGAGCAGAATGTTTTTTATTCTGACATATCGCACAATATTATCTGGGTATACGGGTAATGGTTAAGGCAGTCTTTCTGGCGGAGATTTCGGGCGTGCCTCTCGGAGGCCTCTACGGAGACGCAAGACTCAGCAATGATGGGGTGCTCCTAAACCCCCCGGAGGTGCTCCTCAGAAGCTTCGGACCGCCAGAAGCAAGGTGGATTCAGGAGGGAAGCGTGCTAATACCATACAACGCAATAATAGACGTAGACTCCTTTAAGCCGCTAAAAATAGGCATAAAATACGTGAAAATCAGGTTCGTAGACAGGCTGGGAACAGTTAGGAAAATATCCTTCGCACCGATAACAGGGATGCTGATTCCAACCTCACTGGCTGAGCAGTGGGTTAAGGAGCTGAGGCGGAGAATGGGTGCTGTCCAACAGCCAATCACGCCTCAGCAGACGGTCGCCCCGGGATGGGAGTTAGTATCGCCCACTCAAGAGCGTGCCGCCTTTGCCAAGCCCCCAGAAGTCCGTGAGGAGCCGAGTAGACCTGCAGAGGCGCCTGCGCCGAAGCCTGTTGAGAGGCCGCAGGAGGCGCCCAAGGAGGCTCAGGTTCCCCTAGCTTCCGTCAGGATTGAGGTCGCCTGCGGCCACTGCGGGAAAATCTTCCAAGTCCCCGTTCCCAAGGCTATCTTGGAGGGCAGCCAGCTCTACGCCACGACCATGGCGTGCCCACACTGCGGGAAGAAAAACACAATAACGAAGATAAAGACGCCTGACGGCGAGTATATGTGGCAGGCAGCACCAGCCATGTAGGCTTGACAAAGTTTTATTACCGACCGACAGCTTATTACTTTCAATAAGGTGGCTTCTATGTCCGCATTAGCGGTTTGTCTATGCGGTTTAGCCCTAAGAGAGCTAGCTCCAGCAATAATGAGGAAAATCGGAGAAAAGGTAGGAGAAAGAGCTGGGGAAGTCATAAGAGACAAGATTTTCCCAAGGGAGGGAGCACCAGCCGCAAGAGCACCCCAATTGAGCCAGAAAGCCGGAGTCTACGGGAAGATAGAGACCCGCTACCCAAGGCTGGACGGGACGGCGAACCCTTGGATAATGTCCACGCTCTACAACAAGGCGTATAAGAGCCAGCCTGTAACCGTAGAAACTGAATTTGAGACTAGCAGGACTGCTGGAGCCGTCGTGATGAAAATATCTGGAATCGAGAGGTCTGAGGTCCCGCCCAGAATACAGGTTCAGGGTGGAGTCCTGACAGTCTACGTCCCCTACGGCTCGGTCGTAGACCTAGAGACCGGAGACAACTTCGACGCAAAAGCCCCAATACAGGCCCAGCTAATGTTCTCGGCACCAATAACCAGAATCCAAGACCCCTACTACAGGAAGGGAGAACTCGTCATACCAATGCAATACCAAACCCCCTGCTACTCAGTAACACCAATCACGGTAAGCCCTCCAAAGGTCATACCGCCGGGCGTGGGGCAGGTAGACCTGCCAGCTGGGAGGAAGGTAGACGCCTTCATACCGGTTATCCAGCACTAGGGCAAAACAACAAGGAACACTTAAATACCAAGCAAAGAAAAGCCCATAATGGCTAGGCAGAGGGGCCGTGGCCTAGCCTCGGCGTGCTCGTCAAAGACCGCCGCTAGAGAGGGTATGGCGGCGGGCTCCAGAGGGCTACGGGTATGCAGACCCGCACCCTTGGGGATGAAGAAGCTCTGGAGCGGTGAGACCCGTAGATCGTGGGTTCAAATCCCACCGGCCCCACCAAAGTTTGCTACTTACTTTATGAATTGGAGGCTTGGAATTAGGTCTCTTGCTCTTTCCAGTTTATTCTGGAATTCGTCCATGAATTTGTTCATTAGTTCTGTGGCTAGCGTTTTGCATTCCCCGCAGAGGAGCTCTCCGTTTTTGCATTTGTTGTAGATTTTGTTCAGCTTTTCGTCTCTTTCAATCAGGTGCTGCTTGAAAAGCTCGAAGACGACGCATATTT
>QMYG01000028.1 GCA_003662535.1 Candidatus Bathyarchaeota archaeon | reverse complement strand
GGCCGGCATGATAAACATCGACAGGGGGCGTAGCAAGAATATTCATTGAAAACATGGAAACCATTAACCATACTTCGGTTAATGGTTTCCATTAACCATAAGGAGCGCCCTTATGGTTAATGGAGCTCCTACTCTCCTACTCTACTTCATAAACCCGAGAGAAGAAGCCACACGAACAACTTTGAGCGTTATCTAGGGAATAAATTTCGATGTGTTGTTGGAGCCTCGGCCGGGATTTGAACCCGGGACCTCCTCCTTACCAAGGAGGCGCCCTAACCCGGCTAGGCTACCGAGGCACCAGCGTGATTTTCTGGCGACTGCATTTAAATCTTTTATGCCCGACAAAAAATCCTAGCAACCCCACAAAATCTGACGTTGGTGCCGCGGGCCGGATTTGAACCGGCGACAACCCGGTCTTCAGCCGGGCGCTCTCCCAGACTGAGCTACCGCGGCGCCCTTTCGTCCGTATTTCTTTGGTTTGTTGGGATTTATTTGGGTTTTTCGGTTGGGCTAGTATCCCTCTTTCATTAATGCTAGTGCCACGTAATAGCCTTCCTCTGTTAAACCGACTGTTCTCCTTGCCTTATAATAGTAGACTAGCCCCTTACTATGTAGTGATTTAATCACCCGCTTATAATTTGGTATGGCTTTTAGGAGCTCAATTTCTATGTATGGAGACCTTTTAGACTTTAATCTACGCAACAATAGTGTGAGACAGCGTTTTTCATTGATTTCAAGTCTATAGGATTGCACAAGTTATCTCGATGATGGTCTATAATTTAAATGTATCTATAATTGATACATCTGATAGATATACTTATAAGACCGATGAGTGTATTAAGAGTGTGAGAGAGTGAGAGTGTGTGAGTGTATAAGAGTGTATGAGTGTCTAAGGGTGTGTATGGGTGTATAAGGTGGGGGAATGGAATGACTGATAATGTTAAACGTAGTCTCGAGTCTCAAATACTTGAATTACTAGCAGATGAACCCTACACGGCTACGGAACTTTCTCGCATAGTTAAGGCGCATCATCTAACGGTTTCTAGGATATTGACAAAATTAATGATGAAAAATCCAAGAATTAGGAGCAAAAAAATCGGTAGATACGAAATTTTCTGGATTGAGGAGGATAAATTTGAAGACTATGTTCGCTTTGTCAAGGAAAACACAAAATTATCTCCCCGTGCTAGGTTGCTAGTTCAAATCTATAATTTAGGCGGAATTACGCCTGAGAGAGCTGTTCCGTTATCTAATTTCACAGATGCAGAAAAGGCTATTATAGATGAGCTAGCCGATGACGGCCGTGTAATTATCACCACTAATGGTAGAGTATATTTGACTGAGATTGGTTGTTTAGTTGCTAAGGGTGCGAAGCTGGTTCACAGTCTCTAGCGGTGTTCAGCATTTGTGTGAATTTTAATATTTTTGTTGTGTGGAGTGTGGTGCAGGGGTGTGCGAGACTTGACGGGGCTTAGGGGTAGGCATTTCCTCACGCTTCAGGACTTCTCGGCTGATGAACTCTGGGAGATGCTCAGGCTTTCTAGGGATTTGAAGGACAAGCTTCGTCGTGGGGTTCCGCACGAGCTTCTCCCGGGGAAAATTTTGGCGTTGATGTTTCAGAAGCCCTCCACGAGGACGAGGGTCTCCTTCGAGGTTGCCATGCGCCATCTAGGCGGCTCAAGCCTCTACTTGGAGTGGGGGCAGCTCCAGCTCGGACGTGGGGAGCCAGTCTCAGACACGGCTAAGGTCCTCAGCAGGTATGTAGACGGCGTAGCGGCCAGAGTCTACGGGCACGAGATTCTCGAGGAGATGGCTAGGCACGCCACCATACCCGTAATCAATGCGTTGTCCGACTTCCTGCACCCCTGCCAGGGCCTGGCAGACCTCTTCACAGTCTGGGAGAGGTGGGGCAGGCTGGAGGGCCTAAAAGTCGCCTACGTGGGGGACGGGAACAACGTCTGCCACTCCCTCATGATAGGCTGCAGCAAGCTCGGGGTAGACATAAGCGTCGCCAGCCCGGAAGGCTACAAGCCAGACAAACGGGTGGTAGACTGGGCCAGGGAAAACGCAAAGGAGAGCGGCTCCAAAGTAGAAATACTCACAGACCCCGTAGAGGCTGTGAAGGACGCCAACGTCATCTACACGGATGTCTTCGTCTCTATGGGCATGGAGAGGGAGCGTGAAGAACGCCTACGCGTCTTCCTGCCGAAGTATCAGGTTACGCTGGACTTGTTCCGCTATGCGGCTGAGGACGCCGTCTTCATGCACTGTCTACCTGCACACCGGGGTGAGGAGGTCGCCCCAGAGGTCATAGACGGCGAACGCTCAATCGTCTTCGACCAAGCAGAAAACCGCCTACACACGGAGAAGGCTCTCCTAGCGCTCCTACTCTGAGGAACAGGGCCTTGACAGTCCTCATCGCCGCCTCGAAGCTCGACCCAGCAGGCGTGAACATAGCCCAGAGGCTCCTAGAAAACTTCAGCTTCAAGGAAACAGACAGGCAATTCGAGGGCAACACCGTCTACCACATGGGAGACGTGCTCTTCATCTACCTAGAGGGAGACACAATACACGCAGGCCACCTCACAGACCACTTCGACGTAGACGCAGTAATCTTCGTCTCTAGGCACGAATGCGCAAGCGGAAGGCCCATGCTCACCACGCATGTGCCGGGAAACCTAGGCTGGGACTCGAGCCATGGAGGAAAACCGAGGCAAATAGCTTGGGCAAGCCCAAGCCGAGTAAAAGCCGCACTGCTAAAACTCAAGGAGATGGTGGACAGCCTGAAACTAAACTACCCAGTTACGCTGGAAGTTACGCACCACGGGCCGACCGAGCTCCGAGCTCCAGCCCTCTTCGTGGAAATCGGAAGCGACCCTGAACGCTGGAAGGACGAGAAGGCAGCCCTAGCCGTTGCCGAGGCGGCCTTAGCCGCCGCTACCCATAGCTTAGAGGCCACGCCAGCAGTCGGGTATGGAGGCACACACTACGCCCCAAAGCAGACGCAGGCCGCATTAGAGACGGAGCTCGCAGTCGGGCACATAGTCCCAAAATACGCCTTCAGAGAGGAGGTAGACCCGTGGCTGGCTTTGGAGCCCGTAAGGAGGACTTGGGGCGGGTGCAAAACGGCAATCATAGACTGGAAGGGCGTCCGAGGCAGGCACAGGCAGTGGCTCGTGAAACTGCTAGAGGAACAAGACATAGAGATTATTCGTGTCTAGGGCTTGAGAAAGACTTAAAGTTGGCTTCGCATCTTTTCTTGTGGATGTGCCTTGGGGCTCACCGACTTCCTCAGGTCTAGCGCCAGACTGCTTAGGCGTGCGAAGAAGCCGAGCTGGAAGGAGCTCTGGACGCTCATAAAGATAAGCGCACTAGGCATAACCCTAGTCGGGGCCATAGGGTTCCTCACGAGGCTCCTCTCCTACCTGCTCCAAGGCTAAAAAACAGGGAGGTGTGCAGATATTGCCAATCTACGCCGTTAGGACAACCGCTGGACAGGAGAGAAACGTGGCAAACTTAGTGGCGATGAGGGCGAAGGCGAACAACATCCCAATAAAGGCTGTTCTCGCACCAGAAACCCTAAAAGGATACATCTTCATCGAGGCGGACGGCCCACACCTAGTAGACGAGGCAATCATGGGCGTGAAGCACGTCCGCTCCAGAGTCCCGGGGGTGCTAAGCCTAGCAGACATCGAACGCTACATAGTCGTCAAATCCATCATCGAGGAGCTTCAGGTAGACGACGTAGTGGAAATCGTCAGCGGCCCCTTCAAGGGCATGAGGGCGAAAATAACGCGGATAGACAGGACGAAGGAGGAGGTAACCGTAGAGCTTTTGGAGGCGAGCTTCACACTCCCCATAACGGTTCCTGCTGATTACCTGAAGCTCGTTGAGAGAGGTGAAAGGTCTGAAGCATAGACTTAAAAGCCATTTCTCTGCGTGTTAAGTCCGAAGAAGGGTGGGAGGCCTGCGGAGATGGGTGAGAAGAAGGTCTTTGAGTTCCTCATAGAGGGTGGGAAGGCTACGGCTGGCCCCCCAATAGGCCCAGCCCTAGGCCCAATGGGCGTAAACCTACCGATGATCGTGAACGAAATCAACGAACGCACAAAAGACTATGCTGGCATGCGAGTCCCGGTCAAAGTAATCATAGATGTTGAGACGAAGGAATTCGAAATCGAAACAGGCATACCAACCACGTCAGCCCTCATAGTGAAGGAGCTAGGCGTCGAAAAGGGCTCGGGAGCGCCGGGAACAGAAAAGATCGGAAACCTCACAATGGAGCAGGTCATACGAATAGCCCGCATAAAAAGGCCTCAGCTTCTAGCAAAAACGTTAAAGGCGGCCGTAAAAGAGGTGCTTGGAACCTGCGTAAGCATGGGAGTAACAGTCGAAGGAAAAGACCCGAGGGAAGTCCAGAAGGAGATAGACGAAGGAGTCTACGACCAGCTTCTCGCAGAGGAAGACACCGCTTAGACGTATATCCTAAATAGCCTCGTCGGGGCGTCCTCCCCCGCTTTGTTAAAGTTTTTGTTGGTGTGTTGCGGCTTGGTGGAAATGATTTATAGGTGTGTCCTGTTTTTTGTTAGTGCAGTTTGTGGGTGGGTTGGGGATGCCGCTGCCGGCTGAAAACATCCTCAAGGCGATTAAGGAGATGCGTGAAAAGACCAAGAAGAGGAACTTCCTCCAGTCGGTAGAGCTTATCATAAATCTTCGGGACATAGACATGCGTAGGCCCGAGGAGCGTGTTCAGGAGTGGGTTGAGCTTCCCAACCCACCGAACAAGGAAGTGAAAATCTGCTTCTTCGCCACGGGAGACATGGCGCTGAGGGCTAAGGAGGCGGGCGTAGACGTGCTTGGCGAGGACGAAATCAAGGCTCTAGCCGGAAACAAGGTTGAGCAGAAGCGCCTAGCCAACAAATACGACTACTTCCTCGCCGAAGCCCCCCTCATGCCCCTCGTGGGCAAGGTCCTAGGCTCCGTATTGGCTCCCCGTGGTAAGATGCCTGCGCCCGTGCCCCCCTCAGCAGACGTCGCCAAGGAGATTGAGCGACGAAGACGCATGGTTCTGTTGAGGACGAGGAGGGCCCCGATAATCCAGTGCCGTGTGGGAACCGAGGACATGAGCGACGAGCAGTTGGTGGAGAACATTCAGGCCGTGATTGGCAGGTTGGAGGCGAAGCTTAAGAAGGGCTTGAAGAACATAGCCTCCATATACGTGAAGGAGACCATGGGTCCAGCTGTGAAGGTGAATCTGTAATGCCCCAGCAATACGTGATTGAGCAGAAAAGCCGCATGGTTGAGGAGGTTGCGGAACTCCTCAAAAAGTATGATGTAGTGGGCATAGCCAGCCTGCATAAGGTCGGCTCCTCACAGATTCAGGAGCTGAGAAAGAGGCTTCACGGAACAGCCCTCATAAAGGTGATCAAGAACACGATATTCAAGAGGGCTCTGGAGAAGTGCGGTAAACCGGGCATAGAAAAGCTCGCCGAATACCTCAAAGGCTCAAACATCTTCCTCTTCAGCGACGTGAACCCCTTCAAGCTTCAGCTCATCCTAGACCAGTGCAAGGTTAAGCGTAAGCCGAAGGCTGGGGACATAGCCACAGACGACATCATAGTCCCAGCCGGAAACACGGGGATTCCCCCGGGCCCAGTAATCAGCGAGCTGAACGCCGTGGGCATACCGACACGCATAGAGGCTGGAAGCGTCTGGGTTGTCAGAGACACTCTGGTCGCAAAGAAGGGCGAAGTCATCAGCAGGGAGCTTGCCTTGGCACTGGCGAGGCTAAACGTCAAGGCGATCACCGTCGGCCTAAGCCTCAAGGCCGCCTACGTAGACGGGCTAGTCATTCCGGGCGAGCTCCTCAGCTTGGACTTGGACAAGCTGAGGGAGGACATTGCCCAGGCGCATAGGGACGCCTTGGCGCTTTCGGTCGAAATTGCCTACCCGACTCCAGAGAACGTCGTCCAGCTCATACAGTTGGCTCATCGCAGGGCTCTTGGGCTTTCGCTTGAGGCTTCGATACCGACTGACGAGTCCCTGCCCATGCTTCTGGCTAGGGCTGAGGCTCAGGCTAGCGCCCTCTACAGCCTTCTATCCTCTCGGGGCTACCCGCCTTCTGGCTAGTTTGGAAGCGGTATGCTTAAGTATGTTTATGTTAAGGTTATGGAGTGAATTTGGGGGCTTAGCCGTCCACTGTATGGGGGTGTTGGTGAATGGAGTATGTGTATGCGGCCATGCTCCTCCACAGGGCTGGCAAGGAGATAACAGAGGAGAGCTTGTCCAAGGTGTTGGAGGCCGCCGGTTTGGAGGTAGACCCAGTGAGGGTGAAGAGCTTGGTAGCCGCCTTGGAGGGCGTAGACATAGACGAGGCCATAAAGTCCGCCTCGTTGATGCCCGCTGTCGCAGCTCCGGCGGCTGGAGCAGCTGAGTCCGCTGGCGGCGAGGAGAAGAAGGAGGAAGCCAAGAAGAAGGAGGAAGAAGCTAAGCGGGAGGAGGAGGCCCTAGAGGGATTGGCAGGCCTCTTCGGCTAAGCCTTCGAGGCTGCCCCCGAGCAAGTTTCTCAGGCTTAACCGATAAAATTTTACGGAAGGATTTAAATTGAAGAGGTTTCCTGAGAGTGAATACCATATTCCCTTCTTCGACGAGGAGGGATACGTTAGGAAGCTCTGCCCCAAGTGCGGGGAGTATTTCTGGACTCAGAATCCAGATCAGGAGTTTTGTGGGGAGGCGACTCCGGAAGGGTGTGCCCACTACACCTTCATAGGGAACCCCCCAACGAGGAGGAAATACACCTACAGGGAGATGCGTGAGGCCTTCCTCTCCTTTTTCGAGAAGCATGGGCACACCCGCATAAAGCCCTATCCTGTGGTGGCGAGGTGGCGGGACGACCTCTTCTTCACGCACGCAAGCATCATAGATTTTCAGCCCTACGTCACTGAGGGCGTGATACCGCCCCCGGCGAACCCGCTTGTGATAAGCCAGCCCTGTCTACGTTTCGTAGACATCGATAACGTCGGGCTGACCTTCGGGAGGCACCTAACAATCTTCGAGATGGGGGGCGCCCACGCCTTCAACTCCCCGACGCAGGAAATCTACTGGAAAGACCAGACAGTCAGGTATCACCACGAATTCGCCACGAAGGAGCTGGGCATACCCTCCGAGGAAATCATCTACAAGGAGGGCGTCTGGATAGGTGGCGGAAACGCTGGCCCAGACGTTGAGAGCATCGTTAGGGGGCTGGAGATAGCCACCCTAGTCTTCATGCAGTTCAAGGTGGTAGACGGTGAGTT
>QMYG01000027.1 GCA_003662535.1 Candidatus Bathyarchaeota archaeon | reverse complement strand
GCCTTCTCCTGAGAAGTCTTTATCCTCGTAACCGTAAAAGCTACAGCCGTAACCCTGAGCGTGTATCCGTCCTTCGTCGTTACGTCGAAGATTCCAGTAACTTTTGTCGTTCTTCTCCTGATGAGGCTTCTGAGGAAGTCTCTTGAGTATTCGTGTCCCCTAAAGATTGTTTTCGCCCTTCTGTCCTCAACTTCCGTGATTTGGAAGTAGAGCTTTATGACTTGGTGGGAGAAGTCGTCCGTTATGTCGTAGAGGGTTGCCTCCATCACCCTGCCTATAAGCTTTTCAGGCGAATCCGCTGGAACGAGGTTAAGCTCCTTTTCACCCCCAAGATAGGGCGGAGAAATAACCATATACCAGCGCTTCCTACGCCACCTCTCCTTAGCAGCCCTCCTCTTCCTTCTCGCAGCCCTATCCCTACTCGACATCCCGTCTACCTCCCCCACAGGGGTGCATCGGGCTTCGCATTCGCATCTCCACCCCAAATTACCAAATCAACATGAATACCACACACTGCCACTTATAACCCTTATCAGAGAAGAATAAGCATGCTTTGTTTAGATATGAAAACACGGTATATCAGGGGACTCTATTAAGAATGCCGCTAAAAACAAACACCCAATCAATAGAAACACAACGCCAATATATCATAATTGCCTTAACACAAAATATATCACTCATAACACTAAGCGAAGGTATTCTAAGGGAGGCGGGTTATTATTGAGTGAAGCATACCTTAAAGCGTTATCCAAGCTTTCTAAGAGGATAAGCGTTTCTAAGAGCTATTGGGACTACATAGTAAATATAAAGCATAAGAACGTTAAAGGTTTAGAGCGCGAGGTCATTAACGCTCTTAAAAATCCAGTCGAAATTAGGAGAAGCACCAAAGACCCATCGGTCTACTTATATTATGGCAAGTATGGCGATAAGTTCGTTTGTGTTGTTGCTAAGCATTTAAATGAGGATGGCTTCATAATAACTGTGTATCTGACTAGGAGATTCGTGGGTGAGGTGGTTTGGAGAAGCTAGTTCGCCTCTACTACCTCCCAGAAATGGACACGCTAGACCTATGGTTAGACAGCCCGAATAAGGAAACTGTAAGCGAACCTATCAGCGACAACCTAGTTTTGAAGCTCGATACAAATAACAAAGTAATTGGTGTAGAGGTTCTATCCCTATCTAAGCTAAACGAGGAAGACCTAGCAAAACTACCTAAAGAAGTGAAGGAAACACTCATCTCCACCCTAAGAAAAATAGCAAATAGCGCCCCATAAATATATCATACGCAGACAATGTAATGATAACCAATATTTTATAAGTCTAGCGCAACATTCCTTTGGAATCCCATTATCCAAAGGAATCCTATCTTCATGAGATTAAAGATAAGGATGCGAATCCCGTTTTGAAATATAAGCTAAGTGTGTTGTGTGGCTGAGAGTGCTCGTTCAGCTGCTTGTATGCAGGCTAGGAGGTCGTCTAGTGTGGCTGTGAGGCTGTCTAGTCCTCTCTCGCAGTAGACCGAGGCTATAAGGTTGCTGTTTTCGATTTGGGTCTCGATTCTGAGTCCCGGCGGAGCCTTCTCGTTGTCTGGGGTTATGGCTAGGGCTATGGCTTCGGCGATTCGTCTGCTTGGGTATTTAAGCTTGAGTGTCGCCCTCTCCAACCCTCTCACCAACCAGCCTATCCACGAGCTCCAGAAACTCGTCTACCTTCTCCAGCGGGATTTGGGCTCCAGCAGCCACGTCGTGCCCCCCGCCCATGCCTCCGCAGGCTTCTGCGGCGATTCTCGCCACCTCCCCGAGGTCTATTGGCGGGCATCCGGGGCCCATCCTCAGCGAAACCTTGGCGAGGCCCTCGTCCTTCACGTAGGCGTAGGCGACCACGGGCTTTGCGGCCCCGGGCATGTTGGACGCCGTTAGGGAGGCTACAGTCCCGACGAGTCTCTCGCTTATCTGGTCTTTTCCGTGTAGGACGTAGACGTTTTCTCGCTCCTGTAGGCGTCCCTTCTCCTCGAAGACCCAGCTCATCGTCTCCATGAGCTTTCTTCGATACTCGTCCAGCACCTCTTGGGCTTCCCTCAGTGCGTGGGTTCTGTCTCCTAGGCAGATTGAAACTCCTAGGCCAGCCCTGTCTAGGCGTCCGCAGGCGTTCAGCAGGGAGGCGAACTCCCTGCCGTCTCTGAGCGGGGTTGCAGGCTTCTCCCTGACAAGCGTGTAGACTGTTCCGATGAGCTTGAAGGCCCTGTCTACCTTCACGCCCTGAGCCAGAAGATGCTCAGTAATCAGCGAGAAGAGGCTCTCCTTCTCCTCTCTTGTAAGCTCGCTCGGAGTTCTCCACCTATCGCCCTCTTTAAGCTTTATTCCAGCCTTAGAGAGCAAGGCTAAGCATCTATCCTCCTCCCCGCTTATACCGGGCAGGAAGGGGTTTGTCGTATGTGCTAACGCCCTGTGTATCGGCTTCGTTTCCCTCCCGTAAAGTAGGAGGTCTAGAGACCTCTTTATGCGCCCAGTTTCCTCGGCATCACGCACAATCTGCTCGTTTACCCCGCCAAGCCCCCTATCCCCATACTTGTCCTGAAGGTCTCCGAGAGCACCAACAACAGCCAAATATGCTAAATCTCTATTGTCTTGGCTCACCTCCCTAGCCACGAGGTAGGTAACCCCCGCACCGCTAATCTCCCTAGAGCCGTCTACCCCGAAGAGGTGCGGATTTACGTGGACAACTCCCTCAGGGGCTTCTCCGACTGGTGGGTGATGGTCTAAAATGATTATGGGAGTTCCCGGCAGTTCCTGTCCTATGAGTTCGAGATAGCCGCTTCCCATGTCTGTGAATATTAGTGGGTTTTTAGGCTCCTCAGCCAGCTCCCTAACCACTTCCTCGTTGAGCCACCTTGCAATTCGTATCCTGAAGGGTAGGTCAAGCCTGTAGAGGCAGCGACCGATTATGCCTGCCGCAGCTAAGCCATCAGCATCCAGATGCGAAATAACACGGATGTGGAAGCCCTGCTCTCTCCAAGCCTCTATGGTGTCTGCGGCTTCCCGCGCCGCCTCTAAAAGCCCTTTCAGCTCCCCGCTCATAGCCCCTAACGCTCTTTTTAATGAAGCAGCTTCATATCAGCTGGGATTACACCCTTCCTCTTGTAGTATTTCTCTAGCCTGTGGATTCTCGACTCGATTAGCTGGAGGGCCCGCTTGTTGTGGTAGTCCTTCCTGTGCTTCTCTAAATGCGCCCTAAGCCTAGAGGCTTTCTTCAGAAGGTTTTCTAGGTCTTCTGGTATCGGCTTTAGGAGGCCCTTCTCCTTTAGTATTCGGGTTATGGATTTTCCAGTAATAGGCTTTACTAGAGGCACGCCATACTGGTCTCTGAGTATTATGCCAATCATGCTTGGTGGGTGCCCCTCCTCAGCCAACTTCACAACTAGGGCCTCAACCTCCTCGGGCGTGTAGCTACACCAAGAAGGGGGCCTCTTACTAACAGGCCTGGTGGAGTGAGACTTCCCCTTCTTCCTCTTTTTTCCCGCCAAGGCCCTCCTCCACTCCTCAATGGAAATGGAGGCCTATCCTTAAAAGCTTTTATTTTTTCGCCCGCATTCATCCTCCTACTCGGAGCGAACAGCGCCCAGATACCACTTCACGAATTTTCTCATCGCCTTCGCCCTATGCGAATACCTATTTTTCTCCCCTCTAGTCATCTCGGCGAAGGTTCTTCCATCACCCTCCTCTGGTATGAATATTGGGTCGAAGCCGAAGCCGTGGCTCCCCCTCTCCTCTGTGGAGATTCTTCCAAGGGTTTCTCCGACGAAGCATAGGGGTTGTTTGTTTGGGCCTGGGCAGTAGGCGACTGCCGAGCGGAACCTAGCTCTGCGGTTTTCCACGCCCTCCAGCAACCTTAGTATGCCCCGACAGCCTATCGTCTTATAAGCGTAGGACGAGTAGGGGCCAGGAAACCCGTTTAGGGCGTCTACGAAGAGGCCTGCGTCCTCAGATATGACGGGCACACCCCAGTTTTCAGCCGCATAGGAGGCTCTAAATTTGGCGATGTCCTCGAGATTTTCGCTCTGTATTTCTAGGGCTTTAACCCTCAGCAGGACGAGGTTCAGGCCGTGTGCTAAGAAAATCTGCCTCGCCTCCAGATACTTATGGATGTTTCTTGAAACGAGGTAGACTGCTCTTTTGGGCGGGGTCATCAACTGAAAACGCTGTAAAGCGGCAATTAAGAATTATTGCTTCGCCCTTCTCTCGGACACGTATCTTCCACGCATCTCGATTTCTCTCACCTTCTCGAGAACCCGTCTCGCTTCTTCAGCCCCCATAACTTGGGCGTAGCCTTCCATCAGTGCGGAGAAGCACTCCTCGGCGTATTCGTGGTGCGTGCTATACAGGACACGCTTCACCAAATGAATGTCTATGCCCCTGTCCTCTAGAGTGTTAGACCTCTCGCTTAAGCCAAAGTCGAGGAAGACTATGCGTCCTCGGGAGTCCAGAATCATGTTTGATGTGGTCAAATCTCCATGAATTATGCCAGAAATGTGCAGTCTACCAACGAGAACCCCTATCCTCGTGAAAATTTCAGCACGCCTCTCCCCGCTCAGCCCCCCAATCAGCGTTTTTACTTGGGGCCCATCCACATACTCCATAACCAGCGTGGCGTTGGCTATGTCCACCAAATATAGAAGTGGGGTGGGCACACCAGCCTCCTTCGCCCTATGTATTATTTGGGCCTCCTTCACGGTCCTCCTAGCCCTAATTCTCTTGTCTAGCTCTGCGATGCGGTAGGGCTTGGGAAACCTACGCTTCACAACAACACGCCTACCGTGCCAAACCCCACAGTATAGGCAGGCCTCAGCGCCCCTCTTTAGCAATCTTGCGTCGCTCAGGCCAGGATACACGTGTTCCATCTCAGGCACCAACCAAGCACGCAAGAAGGAAAGGAGCCGGCTAATACTAGCTCCACCTTTTAATGTCTACCTTTTAACGGTTGCTTGGCTTGTAAAACTTTCCGGTGGAGAGTTCGAGAACGGGGACTGGGCAGTCCTCCCAGTCGTGGAGCATACAGACTATTAGGTCGCACTTGCTGGCGTCTTTCCTCTCCTCCCTAAAGTTGCTGCTTAAACTCTCGAAGTCTACGTTCAGCATTTCTCCAGTCTCCATGTTTAGGAGTATGGCGTCGGGGTGCTCCTCGGCGGGTCTAAAGCGTATATCGACCTGCTTCAGCTCTGGTGCGTATCTGCCTAGGTAGAAGCCGAAGAGGAAGATGACCTCATCCTCGTACATAACTTCAGAAAGCTCCTCGTACTCCTTCATCAGCTTCCTGTCCTTCCTCCACGCAAACTCCGCCACGCCTCCACCCACCCCTAATTTTTCCAGCCTAGATAAAACAAAACCCTTATAGGGGTTTCGGAAAGCAAAGACACCCCCTAAAAAATCCCAGTTTCAACCCAAGGAACTGGGGCCTCGTCCAGTCTCCACCTAAGCCTCACGTAGCTACGCTCAATCGGAAGCGTCAGCCCACACTTATAAGCAAGCACCCCAGTCCAAGCAATCATCGCACCATTATCCAGTGCGTATTGCTTCGGAACGACGTGGAATTCTGCGCCGTGCTCGGAGGCCATACTCCTAAGCATGGACTGTAGACGTTTATTAGCCGCAACCCCGCCAGTAAGCAGGACGTCCCCCTTCTCCGTGTGTGCTAACGCCCTCTCAGTAACCTCTGTCAGCATGGAGAAGGCTGTCTCCTGAAGACTGTAGCACAGGTCGGCTAGGTCGTATTTCCCGCTTTTTAGGAGGTTTGTGGCGGCTGTCAGCAGTCCGCTGAAGGACATGTCCATGCCCTTCACTGTGTAGGGTAGGGGTATGTATTCTCCGCCACGAGACGCCAACTCCTCGATAAGAGCCCCAAACGGCTTTCCATGCTCCTGCCTGAGGCCAGCCCTCCTAGCAAAAACGTCCAAGCAGTTTCCGACAGCGATGTCAAGCGTCTCACCAAAAACCCTGTATCTACCGCCTTCATACGCAGTTACTATGGTGTTTCCCCCAGACACATAGAGCGTTACTGGGTCTTTGACTCCGCATATCAGCCTACCTATCTCTATGTGGGCGACGCAGTGGTTCACGCCTACGAGGGGCACGCCCAGATAGTGGGCAATCGCCCTCGCCACCGTAGCCCCAGTCCTCAGGCACGGCCCGAGTCCGGGGCCCTGAGAGAAGGCGACGACGGAAATTTCCCTAGAACTTATCCCAGCCTTAGAAATTGCTTCTGCCACGACCTCGCCAGCAACCTTAACGTGGTGCCTAGCAGCCTCTCTTGGATGGATGCCACCCTCAGAAGGCACATAAGCACTTATAACATTAGATAAGATTTCGCCCTCAGACGAGGCTACACCCACACTAAAATCGTCGGCGGTAGACTCGATGCCCAAGCAGTAAAACACAGCCTCGCGGCTCACCTAGCAGCATCACCCTGACCGCTCTTTCTGCTCCCGAGTCTTATATATGGTGTAGCCGCAATACCCGCAGACGTAGCGGTCTCCGTGGTCGGCCATGAAGCGTCCTGGGCCGCACCTCTCGCAGAAGGGTAGACGCCTAATCAGCTTGTCCCCCTCAATCCTGTAGTATGTCCAGACACCGCCCTTCTTCGCCTTCTTCCCACCCTCAGACATGAGGCAACCCCAAAACCAGAACAGACGCTCCACATATTATACTTTGCGGCAAAGATCGGTAGATTAATTTTTTAAGGTCTGATGAAGAAAATAAACCATCAAGGAGATGGTGATTGGAATTGAGAAGAATGGAAATTATTTCGACATCCCTCTTGTTAATGCTGATGCTGTCCTCCATGATTTCTGGCGCCTCTGCCTATGTCGAGGAACATGACGGTCTCTACGACATATATTACCACGATAAGCAGCCTGAAGTAGGCATTACTTGGATGCTACCCATACAACCCACAATGGGATACGCCGTTAAGCACACCGCACCCTTCGCTCCCTGCGAACTACTATCAATCACGCTGTTCATAGAGGCTATACAAGACTTCTACATAGTCATCTACAACGAAACACGAGGCGAAATTTTCAGGATGCATATTCATCCTTTGAAGGGCGGGTGGCGCACCTACAATTTAACTACGCCTGTGAGAATTGAAGATGAAACCTTCTACGTGGCCCTTATTTACACGACGCACGGCCACCTCAAAATAGGCCTCGATACAAGCGGCTACCAGAACAGGAGCTACGTGATAATTGTTAAGGAGTGGAGGCCCTACGACGAGGTAGCTCAAGAGGAGGGATGGGCATACCTAGGGGAGTTCTGCATAACCTCAACAATAACTATGGTAGACTCTGACGGGGACGGCCTCTACGACCACGAGGAGGTTCAACTCGGGACAAACTACAATAACCCAGACACAGACGGAGACGGCCTAAACGACAAGGAGGAAATAGAAACCTTCACAACAGACCCAACGAAGG